>CP026658.1 GCA_023525915.1 Acetispira formosa (nom. nud.)
ATGAGAAGAGTGGTTTATACTTCGTCCATCGGCTATTATGACGAATTGAAAGAGCCGGAATGCCCGAACCGGGAAAATATCGATTTTATCTGCTTTACCGACCGCGAAGGGCTTGAGTCTGAAAAATGGCAGGTGCGCCGGGTCGATTCGCTTCTTCTCGGGCGGGTTCGCGACAGCCGCCGCCTGAAGATTCTGGCCCATCAGTTTTTGCCGGATTATGACCAATCGCTTTATATGGACAATACCGTTCGCCTTTTGCGCGATCCGGCCGACATTTTGGATCAATATCTGCCGGAAGGGGTCAATTTCACCTGCTTTCGCCACCCCTATGAAGACTGTCTTTACAGTGAGGGCGAACTGATTATTTATCACAGCGCCGACGATGAAGAGCGGGTGCGGGAACAATTGGACTTCTACCGCCGGGCTGGACACCCGGAGCACGCCGGGCACTTTGCCACCACCATCGTCCTGCGCCGCCACCTGGAGCCGGAGGTGGGGCGGCTTCAGGAAATGTGGTTTGCCCATGTGATGCGGTATTCGCGGCGCGACCAGTTGTCGCTGCCCTTTCTGGCCCCGCGCTGCGGGGTCGATATCAGGCCCATTGAAGACGGAAACGTCTATGACAACCCCATTTTCCACTGGATGACGGGCGAGGTGCGCCGCCTCCCCATGGGGCTCGACCCGGACACCTTTTTGTGGCTCAATCCCGATTTGGCCGGAAAAGTGGATGACGTCGAGCGATACCTTCATGAGGGCGGTTTCAGGGAAAAGCGTCCCCACTTCCACCAGCGCCCCTTAAAACTGGATATGCTGGCCAACAAGCACAAAAGCGGCCAGGGCCGCATGTATTTTAACAGGCATTATTATACCCGGGTCTATCATCAATATCTGTCGCCTTTGGCGGCGGAGCCGTTCAACCTTTTGGAAACCGGCTGGTCCCGCCACGGCCTGCCCCCCGCGCCGGAGGGCGCGGGCTCCGCCCCTTCGCTGGCCATGTGGAGCGAATTTTTCCCCAAGGCCCGCATCATCGGCCTGGACCGGGTGGGGCTGACCCCCGGCCAAACAGCGGGGCGGGCCGAACTGAGGCTTTATGACGGCCGCCTTGGGGCCAAAGGGCTGGCCGAGGCCCTTGGCGGCCTTCGCTTCCGGGTGATCATAGCCGACGGCTCCGGCGACCAAAAAGACCTGCCGGTTCTCTTTCAGCACCTTGAAGAAGGCGGCTTTCTTTTCGCGGAAGACCTTGAAAGCGGCCTTTCCGCCGGGGTCCGGGAAGAGCTTGAAAGCGGTGGCCTGGAAAAGGCGCTGTTTTATGATTCCATGGATTATAAACTCCCCGGCTTCGGGGCCGACGCGCTGGCTGTTATGATAAAAAAGTCATAGCTTAAGCGGTATGGGGTCAATTTCATAATTGCGGAAAAGCAAGTGACCGCCGCCGGGAGAAATGTTTTTGCCCGGATTCGTTCCGGGGGTCTTAGTCACGAATCCGGGCAAAAACATTTCTCCCGGCGGCGGCCTGGTCGGCCGTAACTGACGGTATAGCCCGGTGGGAGCCGGACAGGGATTCCAAGCCAACTCTGACGCATATAACGGGAGTCTCGCCATCGATGTCGAGACGGAGCGTCAGCGACTGGTTTTCACGGCAAAACAGTCCCTCGCGAAGCAAAAACCGTTCTTTTTGCGTAGCTGCCAGTTCAAGGTAGAAAGCCATAATTATATGCCGCGCTTTCTGTGCTCCCGCACCAACTCTACGATAAGCGTTTCTTTGCTTCCCAGCGTCTGCCGGTTGCCGGAGCGGAATTTTTTGTCCTTCTGGAAGAAAAGCGTCCCCTGGGCGGCGGTTTCGGCAGCCGGCTCGCGAAAGGCCGACGGATTCGGCCTATAAAGGCGCTGTTTCCGCCCCAAGGGCAGACTGGCGGCCGAAACCGCCGCCGGGCCGGTCAGGTTGGCCTCCGGTGCCAGGGCCAGGCCGTCCATAAACATGCTGATCCCCATAAAACACACAAAATCATAGATGGTTTCAACAGGGCAGGGTTTCCTTTCAAATACGGGGCTGAAATAGCCCATCAGCAGGTCTTCCTGAAACAGCCCGGCCAATTCCGGGTTGAAAGTGAATCCCTTGTCCAGCATAATGTCGATCCATTGTCCGGCCAGCGGGCGGGCGGGGCCGATCGGGCCGTTCCCTTGGGGCATGACGGGTTCAAGCTTATAAATGTCAAAGGCGTCCGGCCGCCGGCAATAGCCCAAGGGGTGCTGCCAGATCAGGCCGGCGAAGGGCTGCTTCATCAAATCCGGGCAGTTTCTTTCAATAAGGCTGAATAAAAAACCCTGGGCCGCGTGCCACTGGGCCGGGGCGGTATAGGTCAGTTTGTGCAAAAGGCTCAGGTGTCCAAGCCACACCGGCAAGGGGCCGTTGCTGTGATACCTTTGGGCGTTGCCCATATGCAGCCGTGATATGTAGGTGTAGTTGTATAAAAGATCAATGTCGTAAAGATTTTCAGGGAAAGAAAGGCTTTTTTGGACCGCGGTTTGGTAATGCCTTAAATTTTCAGGCTTGAGCATGGCTATGACCGGCTTTTTATCCAAAAGAGAATCAACAGCCAATTCCATCAGGCCGTGGTCGATTTTTCCATTTGCCCGGCCCTGTTTTAAAAACCATTTAGCATAATAGCTTTTAAACATTTCACCGGAATTTCCCGTAAATTTAAGTTCCGGCCAATTACGGGGGGGGGCGGCGTCATCGCTGATATATACTTCAAGAAGCGATTTGCCGCCGCTGGTGCGATGGAGAAACCTTCGTGCTCCGTAATAAAAATCCTCCGGGTCTCTGGCCCGGCCACGGGGCGGCTCCGGGGTCCAATCCAGCTTCAGATCCATCATTTTGGCGATGCGCCCGGCGACGATGACATCGGGGTCGTCTTTCGGGCCGTGAACATGCCAAGTAATTTCTTTATGCACTCCCAAAGCTGCGGCCACTGACAGCGCCACTCGTGAATCGTAGCCGCCGGTAAGGTCGGAAAGGGCCGCCGTCTCCTGTTTGGCGACAATTTCCCCCCAGTGCATCATTTTTTCATAGGCCAGTTCATAGAGCCGCTTCCAGGTTCCGGCATCGGCGGGTTCATAAAAGTCGTCACATAAGCTGAAATAACTGGGGCGGTTGCGCTCATCAATTAAAATTCCGCTGTTTTGGGGGCAGTAAAAGACCTGGCTGTAGGCGGTTTCGTTATCCCAGGGCCCCAGGCCCAACACCAGCGCGGCCGGGGAAAGAACATTTTTTTCAGCCTTCATGGCCTGGGCTATGAGCGCGGGGCTGTTGGAAACGGCGAAGAGGTCCGGTGCCAGGCCAATGAAAAGCGGATAACACCCAAGCACGTCCCGGTGAATATGATTCGGGCCGGTTTGGGAAAAAAGGCCCAGGGCATAAACGCCGTGCTCGCCCTGATGGCCGGTTTCATCGCTTTTTGACGAGAGAGGCTCCAATTCGTTTATATCGCAGCGAATAGACTCCTGGATCAGTGTGCCGTCGAAAAACTGAAGGGCCTGACCGTCTTCGGTTCGGGCCAGGTGGAAGCCCGGCTGGCCTGAAAAGCAAAAAAGGCCGAAACGGTCCCGCCCCGGCGACAGCTCATAGACGGCCCCAGCATACGGAAAGCCGCATTCCCCGATAGAACGGCCGATAAAAGAACCGGTCACAGCGTCGGATATGGGGCGGTTGCCGGCTCCGTAGAGAAGTAAAAAATCAATCATATGTTTGCCCTCTTCCCATGAAGGTTTGCTGTATAGAATTGATTATAGGCGATAATATAAAAGATATGTCAAAAAAAACAACGCGGCGGAGATTTATAGCACGGAATTTGCTTTTGAATTTGGGCGGAGTTATAATTGACAGTCAATATGGGCGGCAAATCAGCCTGGAAATGGAGAAGTTATGAATTGTTTATTGGTGGGGCCAGTCTCCAAAGACGAATATGGAAAAAATACCCTCCCCCTTGGGATGACTTATATTTCATCGGCCATGAAAAGGATTCCCGGCCTGAATGTGATTTGCGTCAACCTCAATATCAATAAAATATTGAGAGATGGCCGGACGCCGGAAAATCTCGAAGAACTTTGCCATTTCCGCGATGAAGAATGCGCGGCCGAAGTAATGTCTCTTTTGGAAAGTGAAAAAATAGACGCTGTCTTCAGCGGCGGGGCCATAACCAACTATGAAAGCATACGCCTTATTTTTGAAACGGCGAAAAAATACAACCCTTCCATAATAACAGTCACCGGCGGCCCTGTGCTCACCGGTGAGCCGGTAATCGCGATGAGGGCCATTGAATTCGCTGATTACGGCATCATCGGCGAGGGAGAACGCACGATAGTTCAATTATGCCAGACTTTCTTGAACAAAGGCGATGTTTCAAAGGTTCGCGGGATGGTCATCAATGTCAATGGCTCGTATTTGATGACGCCCCCTCAGGAGCCCATAAAAGACTGGACCAGCGAAATATTCTGGCCCGATAATGAAAGTTTCGGCTTTTCCACGATTCTGAAGTCGGAACTGCCGCCCAGATGCGTTTGGGGCAAAACAGCCTGTATTCGTTTAAGCCGGGGCTGTCCGTTCGGATGCACCTTCTGCTGCCATACCATAGATAAAGGATACCGTGAAAGACCCCTGGATGATTTTTTTAATGAGCTTGAGGATCAGATTCTCAAATATAACAAACAGGAATTTTTCATGCCTGAATCTGTTTTGGCCGCCACTGACGCCAGATTCATTGAGTTCTGCGCCCGCATGAAAGAGTTTAATCTGAAGTGGTCGACACAGATCAAATTGACTCAGGTGACCCAGAAAATGATTGACACACTTCTGGATTCCGGCTGTACATCAGTCGTTGTCGGACTGGAAAGCGCCAGCGACAAAATACTTAAGAGCATGAAAAAAAACCTGACCATCAAACAGATAGAGCATGGCATGAAGCTGCTGGAGGAAGGCGGTTTGGCCACCACAGGCAATTTTATTTTCGGCGACAAAGAAGAAACCATGGAAACTGTTCAGGAGACGCTGAACTGGTGGGAAGACCATCCTCAATATTCTATCAACCTTAATGGCATTATCCTTTTCCCGGGGACAGAGCTCTATCGCTATGCCTTGTCTTTGGGAAAAATAGATCCGCTGGAACATTTTCTAAAAGAAATGCCGTTCGTCAACATCTCAAAAATGAGCGATGAGGAATATGCAGAAATGATCGATCTGATCAGCTTGAAAAAGAAGGAGAGGCTGAACAATGAAGAACTGACTTCATATCGTCTGGAAAATATGGAATGCACTTTTGATATAAAAAAAATGGAAAAGAGGCTTCGCGGCATCTGCCGTCAATGCGGCAAAGTCGTCGATCAGACCATTGATTTTATGTATGAACTCGCGGAATGCGATTATTGCCACCGGCCGATTAATATGACCCCTCCCGACTATTTGCTGGAGCCGGATAAGATAAAACAGGGCTTGGTTTTTCTTCTTCAAAAATACGGATCAATAGGTTTCTGGGGAATAGGCGGGTTTTTCAAACGGCACATCTCAACCGATATGTCGGATCTGCCCGGCGTATACCTGTTTGATAAAAACTCCGGGGGCCAATATGGCGAGAAAAAAATTGAATCCGTTGATAAAGTGGAGGAATATGGCCTGGAGCATATCGTTATATCCACGACGCCGCGTTTTTTGGTGGCCATCGAGATAGAAAGGGCCCTAAAAAAATACCCCTGCGTGAAAGAAGTGAGCAATATTTACCAATTATTGGAGATAGAAGCTTTGCTGGCTGAAAGAAGCGGCAATTGAAAAAACGCCGGCGTATTTTTATCGGCCTGGCTGAAGTGGGCGGCGGAGCATCGGCTTTATGCACGGGATTCCGGCGCCTGGGGCATGTCTGCGATTTTTACTCCCTGACTGAACATCCGTTTAAATACGGCGGCCAGGCGCACAATCTCCTGATCCGCTTATTGCAGAAAACACATTTGGAGTGGGAAAAATCTTTCAACCTTAAGCGGCATTGGCGGCGGCTGTTCTGGAAGTGGGTCAGCAAGGTTCTTTTAGCTTTTTTTCTGTGTTATTGTATTGTCAAATACGATGATTTCATTTTTTATTTCGGCGCCACCTTTTTCAGGGGCGGTCAGGATCTGCCGGTTTTAAAGTTTTTCCGCAAAAAAATAACTTTCATGTATTGCGGCTCAGATTCCAGGCCACCATATCTGAACGGTAAAAATATAAACCTGAGCGCCCCGGAAAAAGTCGGTGAACTGGCCGAAATGACCCGCCAGCTAAAGTCAAAGATCCTCTGGGCGGAAAAATACGCTGATCATATAATTGATTCTCCACCTCAAGCGCTTTTTCATGAAAGGCGGTATATCTCCATTCTCAGTATCGGCTTTGCCTCTGAAATAAACGGCGCCGTTTCTGAAATCGGGACCGGGGTTTCATCCGCTCACGTTAAAATTATCCATTCGCCGTCTCACCAACAAAGCAAGGGAACCTGTGAAATACGACGGATGATTGAAAGGCTGAAAAAAAAATATTCAATAGAATATATGGAGGTGGTCAATCAGCCGAACAGCGTCGTTAAGACTCTTCTGAGCGAATGCGATTTTGTGGTTGATCAATTGTGGAGCGACACGCCCATGGCCGGGCTGGCGGCGGAAGCCGCTTTTTTTGGCAAACCCGCGGTGGTGGGCGGATATTATGCCGATTTTGTTAATGGGGAAAACTTCCCGGAGGGCCATCTCCCCCCCACTGTCTATGTCCACCCGGACCGCGTAGAGGCCGCCATTGAAAAACTGACGGCCGATGCCCTCTATCGCCTCCGTCTGGGGGCGGAGGCCAAAAGATATGTTGAGGCCAATTATAAGCCGGAACATACGGCCGGGCGTGTTCTACAGGTGATTGAAGGAACCTTCCCTCCACAATGGCTGCTCGATCCGTGCGACATTGATTATCTCACGGGTTATGGAATGGCGGAAAGGGATTTCAAGCGTATGGTTAAAGCCTTAGTTGACTGGGGTGGAGTGCAGGCGCTCGGCCTGGCCGACAAGCCCGAACTGGAACACGCTTTTATGGAGATTGTAAATGCTGCATAAATCATGTCCCGCGGCTGATTCTCCTGATTTTCTGGTATAATTAATTCAAAGTGGATTGTGGAAGAGGGGGGACTGTGCCTGTCGCCTTGGTCACCGGAGCCGGAGGTTTCCTCGGCAGCCATATCTGTCTGGCTCTGCAACGGGCCGGCTGGCAGGTGCTGGCTTTGACCAGAGCCGTTCAAAAATCGCGCTACCCCGGAATTGTTCCCATAATCGGCGATATTCTGGAGCCACATTCGTTAAACGAAGCGGTTCGGCATCACGGCTGTGACGCCATTATTCATTTTGCCGCGGTGATAGGCGGAACGGGCCAGAGCGATGACCAACTAATGGGGGCCAACGCGATTGGCACTTCCAATCTTCTAAAGCTATATGACAAATCCCGGGCGGAGGTTTTTATTTATGCCTCGAGCTTGCCTTGCATAGGTTTTCCTGAAGTGTTGCCGGTGAAGGAATCTCATCCGGTGAAGCCTTTGAGCGTTTACCATGTCAGTAAATATATCGGTGAACGCCTGGCCCTTGATTTTGCCCGAAAAAGTTCCCGCCGGGTTCTGGCTCTGCGCATCACCGCACCCTATGGCCCGGGCATGGCCAACAGTGTGTTGGCCATCTTTTTAAAAGCGGCTTTGGCCAAACAGGCATTATTTTTATATGGCTCTGGCCGGCGTTCGCAAAATTTCGTTTGGGCGGACGATGTAGCCAAAGCTGTCCGGGCGGCATTAGAACGCGGCGAAGGCCTGTGCAACTGCGGCGGGCCTGAAAGCATCACCATGCTGGATTTGGCTGTTTTGATTTCGCGCCTGACCAACGCTCCGCCGGAAAACATACAGTTTTCAGGACAGCCCGACCCACAGGAGCAATATCGTTGGGTGGTGGATTCCAGTTTACTGTCGGAACAGTTAGGTTATGCGCCGGGCACCGCTCTAGCTGAAGGATGTGCTGATCTGCGGAACTTTTTGATTGCCGGCAAACCTTGGCCCGGCTGGTGGACTGAGGAGTTTTCATGTTGAGGGAACAAGCCGAACGTCAAACCGCCCCCCTTTATGTATGTCCCTGTTGTCTGAACCCTGTAAGGGGGTCCGTTTTTACTGTTGCCAATCTGCCCTGGAGCACCTTTCCGCTATCCGGGGTGGAGTGTCCCGTCACAAAACTGGAAGTGGCTTTCTGCTCCGTCTGCGGTCACTACTTTCAGCCTGATATTGACAACAACAAGCTTGAATTTATTTATCGGCATATTTATGCGGAAAGCCCCTGGATGGCCGGAGACTATGCTTCGGAAATATACCGGAGGCCCTTTATGGAACTGTTTCAGCGGCAACCCGGCGCGGGGCCGGATGCGGCGCTTCTGGAAATAGGCTGCGGCGATCCGGAACACCTCAGGCCTTTCGCCCGCATGGGCTATCGTTGCTTTGGAATCGACCCTTCGCCAATGGCCTCTTCCCCCGATCTCGGTGAAAAAATCAGCATTATAAAAGGCTATCTGGAAGAGAGCACCTTCAACCAGCCGGTTGACGTGATCATTCTCCGTTCCTGCCTTGAACATCTAGGAAAGCTTTCATCAATACTGCGCCGCTGTCACAGCCTTCTGAAGCCCGGCGGACTGATTTACCTTCAGGTTCCCAATAATGGCTTTACCTTGACCCATCGCCCGCCTCTTTTCGCCAGCCATGAGCATCTCCATTATTTCACCCGCCAGTCTCTGGGCTGTCTCTTGTCGCGCAACGGCTTTGAGCCGGTGGAAGATAACGGCGACGCGGAGCCGAGCCTGATAAGCTGCTGGGCAAAAGGGCCGGATTGGACGGCGAAAAACGCCTTCTTTTGGGAACGTGAGAATTTGATCGAGAGTCAGCTGCATACTTTTTTGGCCGAATGGTCTCGTCCGGTTTTTTATGGCTATGGCATGGCTTTCAACTGGCTGTTGGCCAAAATAGATTTAAGAAAATACGACTTTCTTATTGCGGACGACACCTCCACTTTCCATGGCAAAACAGCGCCCGGCACGGCGGTGGCGGTTCTTCCGCTTTCAAAATGCCGGACGGAGGAGCCAGGGCGAGCCGTGCTTATTTGCGCCAGCGTCATGTATCATAACCAAATGTTGGCAAAGGTTCGGAACCAACTGCCGCAAACGCCGGTCTTCGGGATAACCAGCGAAGGAATAGTTCCTTTATGGGAGAAAAAATAATCTTACTGGGCGATATTCACGGCAACTATATCGCATTCAAGGATTTGGTCGCGGCCCTGGCTCCCCTGAAGCCAATGGCCTGGTATCTGCTGGGCGATGCGTTGGGCTATTTTCCCGATGGCAGGAGGGTTTTAAACCTCTTGCGCCGTATCGGAGGCCGGGCAATAATGGGAAATCACGAAGACATGCTCCTGAAAAAAAGCTGGGGTGAAAAAGATTGCCTTTATCGGCTGGCCGCTCAACGCGGCCGGTTAAGCCGGGCCGACTTGGAATGGATATCCGCCTGGCCATGCCGCCGGCTTTTGGAATTGCCGGCCGGGACGGCTTTCCTGGCGCATGGTTCACCTGTTGACCATCTCCGGGGTTACATATATCCTG
Organism: Acetispira formosa (nom. nud.); assembly: GCA_023525915.1. GTDB lineage: Bacteria > Desulfobacterota > Desulfarculia > Adiutricales > Adiutricaceae > Adiutrix. Next base: position 9,674 of record CP026658.1, read on the forward strand.
ATTCAGATTTGGCGGCTTTCAGGCGGACGGGTTATCGCTATGTTTTCTGCGCCCATACCCACCGTCCGTTCAGAGCGTCGAGCGACGGGACCGACTTTTATAACGTCGGTTCAGTGGGCCTGCCGCGTGACGGGAGCGGGCACTCGTCCTGTCTGATTTGGGATCGGTCTTCGGAAAGCGGGGAACATTTTTTCAGTCCCCTGAATATGACGGAAATAGTTAACGAATACAGTCGCAAAACCCACCCGGATGTTATAGCGAGGCTGGAGGACGGATGCAGGAACCAATAACCGTATTAATTACCGGCATAGGCGGAGGAGGACACGGGGAACAGATTCTCAAGGCCCTGAAGTTGTCTTCCCTTGATTTAAGACTGGTGGGCACTGATTCCAACCCCAACAGCAGCGGCTTTGCTCTGGTCGAACAATCGCATGTTGTGCCGCCGGCCGCGGACCCGGAATATTTCCCGGCCATCATGGAGCTTTGTCGCCGCTGCCGGGCCAGGGTTTTGCTCCACGGCTCGGAACCTGAACTGAAGGTTTTGGCGGCCCATCGCGAACAGATTGCCTCAGAAGGTATTTTTTTGCCGATAAACCCGGATCATGTGTTGGAAACCTGCCTGGATAAACTGAAAACATTTGTGTTTCTGGAAAAAAACGGCTTTCCATCCCCTTTGTATCGGCAAATAAACTCTCGGGAAGATATTAAAAATTTTCCAGTTTTCCCGGCGGTTCTGAAACCGGCGGTGGGAGGCGGGGGCTCGGCCATGGTCGGGCTGGCCCAAAATCTGGAAGAGGCGCTGTATTACGGGGGACAGCTTTTGTCCGCGCACCGGCATTTCATAATGCAGGAATATGTGGGCACGCCTGATCAGGAATTCACCGTGGGCGTATTGATGGATATGGACGGTAATTTGCTAAACTCCATAGTGCTGCATCGGCAAATCAGGTCAGCCCTCTCCTGCCGCCTCCGGGTTCCGAATCGAAGCGGACGGACGGCGCTGGGCTCCGATCTGGTCATTTCCAGCGGCATTTCCCAGGGGGCCATCGGCCCCCATCCGGAAATTCAGAGGCAATGCGAAGCGATAGCCCTGGCTTTGGGGGTTTGCGGGCCGGTCAACATTCAATGCCGCTTTGTGGAGGGCCGGGTTTTGCCCTTTGAAATCAATCCGCGCTTTTCCGGCACCAGTTCCCTTAGGGCCATGGTCGGCTACAACGAGCCGGAGGTTCTTATTCGCAAACATGTTCTGGGTGATGATATAGAGGTTCACTTTCCCTATAAAACAGCGCTTATAGCGCGATCTTTGGCTGAAACCATCATCACTGTTTGAAAATTTTCGTAAAAAAGTGGGGCCTGCCCAAGCGCGAGTGTTTTTTAAGCACTGATTTTTCTGGCCGCCACAGTGAAGCCTGATTCCTGAGAATCGATTCTTTCGATGTCCAGCCCGGCCTCTTCGCACCAGCGGCGAATTTCCTGTTCCGTATGCCGATGGCAGTTCAAGGGGCGATACCAGTCGAAATTTATATGATTAATGGACTCCAGATCGTAATTTTCATAGTGATAGGCCTTGCAGAAATGCCAGTAGAAAAAACGCTGAAGGTCGATGGGGCCGGCTTTTATGCCCAGAAAATCTATGTCTTCGGGCACATTGATTTCAACCTTCATCTCTCCAAGGGCCTGGCCAAGTTTGGACAGGGGCTTTAAGGCTTCCCAGGCCTGGCTGTCAGACATGGGTTTAAGGTGGGCGCGGACATGGTCGTCGCAGAATTCCCGCACCGGCCCCTTTTTTCGATAAACATAAAAGAGGAAATACCCGCCGGGCGTCAAGAGGCGGCTCAAGTATTTAAGGCTCTTTTCAGTGGAATCGGTATGGTGCAGAACCCCTTCTGAAAAAATGGCCTCAAAAACCGGTTCGCTGAACGGAAGACTGCCCAGGTTGGCCTGCATGAATTCGCCGGGGTGCCCGGCTTTCAAAAAGTTGTCGCGGGCCAGTTCCACCGCTGCTGATATGTCCACCCCCAGATATCTGATTTTGTCCAGCCTTTGCGCCGCCAGGCTCAGAAAAGAGAGGCCCACCCCGCAGCCCGCATCCATGACCCTGGCGCCGTCGGGGAAGTATTTGCTCAGAAGGGCCGAATCACCACCCAGATAGCGGCTTGCCAGCCACTGGCTCAAACGCTCTATGGAAGCCGCGCCTTCATAAGAATCCTTTCTGCTCCATTTGAAACCGAAGGTGTCCCTGGTCTGTTCCTGGGCCCGGGATATGATCCCTTTCTGCCTCAGAATCCCATCGACCAAAAACAGCCCATTCTCGTCCGCGCTCAATAAATCATACCAATACATGACATCTCCTTTAGCCGTGTAAATCGAGCCAGTGCTCGAAGCATAATAAAGACCAAATGAAAAGGCGGCGGTTGTCGCGGCCGCTGAAATGATCGTTCAAAAGCTCCAGAACAGGGCCCCTGTCCATATAATCATAAATCCGGGCTTCCTGAAAAAAGGTTTTTTTGACGTAATCTATGCTGTCGCCCTTGAACCACGAACCGTCCGGCGCGGAAAAGCCCTGCTTGACCGCGCTCGTCACCTCCGCGGGCAGAAAATTCCCCAAAGTTTTCCGCAAAAGTTTTTTGCCGTCGCGCGTTTGCCTGAAAAAGCGCTCCTGTTTCGGCCCGATGGTGTTTTCATTGAAATGATAATTGCCTGAAAGGTTCTGGATTTTCATTCCCGCCGGCACGGTCTGGGCGAAATCCACCAGTTCGTTGTCCAGGAAGGGCACCCTGGTCTCGAGCCCGTGGGCCATGCTGAGCTTGTCTTCCACCACCAGAATCCCATGCAGGAAAGTCTTGGCTTCGAAATACAGCGATGCATTGATGTAATTGGCCGGTCCGGCCGGAGTTTCGGGCCGGCCTTTGAAAACCTTTTTAAAAATATCCCTGGTGGAGACGTGCCGCACCCTCCCCCAGATGGGGGCGAACACTTTTTTCATGGTTTTATTCGGTATGAGGCGCTGCCAGAAAAGATAATAACTGTCGATATAATCGTCAAAGCCCGCGCCGGGGGGGGCGTGGTGGTAACGCCAGGGATAGCCGCCGAAAAGTTCGTCCCCCCCCACCCCGCTCAGCACCACCTTGACGAATTTCGAAGCCAGCCGGGCCACGTAGAAATTGGGATAGCTCTGGCCCACGCGCGGCTCTTCCATGTGGCCGACCAAATCGGCCATAATCCGCTCCATGTCGCCGGCCTTCAGAACCATTTCATAGTGTTCGGTTTTGAACAGGTATGACATGTATTCGGCTTTTTCCCGTTCATCAAAGCTCATTTCCAGGCCGCTGACCGAATGGAGGTCAAAGCCGCAGGTGAAACTTTTTATAAAAGGGGTTTCGGCCGCCGCCACCGCCGCAATGGCCCCGGAATCCAGCCCGCCGCTCAAGTACGTCCCGATTTCCACATTGCCGACCATCTGACGATTGACGGCCCGCCGGAAGAGCCGTTCCAGCTCTTCGGCGTATTCTTCTTCTGAGGCGGCCGGTTTTTCCGGCTCGCGGAAATCGAAATCCCAATACCTTTTAAAATCCAGGCTTCGGCCGTTGTTTTGCTCCGGTGAAATCGAAGCGAAACAGCCGGGCGGGAAAATTTTGACGTTTTCGAAAAAGGTCCGGTCCGTGAACAGGTTCTGAAAGGTGAAATATTCCAGCAAAGCTTCCTGGTCCAGAACTTTTTTGACCTCCGGGTGGGCCATGATGGCTTTCTGTTCGGAACCGAAGATGAAGGAGCCGTTTTGAAAGGTATAGTAAAGCGGTTTGACGCCGTAGCGGTCGCGGGCCAGAAACAGGCGGCGGCATCGTTCATCCCAGATGGCGAAAGCGAACATGCCGTTGAGGCGGGGCAAGCAGCCGCCGCCCCAGACCTGATAGGCCTTCAGCAGAACTTCCGTATCGCTTCGGGACTTGAAGCCCAGCCCCATTTCTTCCAGTTCCAGGCGCAATTCGGCGAAATTATAGATTTCGCCCGTATAGACGATGGTCAGCCCGCTGTCGGGATCGCTCATGGGCTGGCCGGCAGCCGGGCTGAGATCGATTATGGCCAGCCGCCGGTGGCCCAGCCCCACCGGGCCGCCGGTAAAGACCCCCTGGCCGTCCGGCCCCCGGTGCGCCAGGGCCAGCGTCTGCCTCTCCACCAGGCCGGGCTCGACGGGCGCTCCATTCAGGTTTAAAATTCCGGTCAGGCCGCACACTTTTACAGCCCTTTAAGACAATCCGCAACCCGGCGGTAATCTTCTTCGGCCATGCGGTTGTGGAGCGGCAGGGTCAGGCTTTGGCGATACAGCCGCCCCGCTTGGGGGAGATTTTGCGGGCCGTATTTATTCCGGTAATAGCCCAGCATATGAATGGCGTGGGTGCCGGGGCGGCTGGCCAGCCCGGCCTTTTCCATGGCCTCCATTATTTCGTCCCGCCCCAAGGGCGACAGCTTTTCATCCACCACCGCCACATAGGCCTGCCAGCTGTGTTCGAATCCGGCCGGAGCTTCCGGCAGTTTCAGCCAGGGCAGCCCGGCCAGTTCCCGGCCATACCAGGCGGCCCAATGGCGCCGTTCCTCTATAAAACCGTCCAGCCGCCCGATCTGGGCCAGGCCCACCGCACCCTGAAGGTCGCTCATGCGGTAATTGTAGCCCACTTCGTTGAATTCTGGCAGCATCCAGGGACGCGCCCCATGGTGGCGGGCCTCCTCTGAAAGGGAGGCCCCGTGGCTGCGCAGACGGGCCAGCTTTTCGGCCAGTTGGCCGTCGGCGGTCAAAAGCATGCCGCCTTCGCCGGTGGTGATGGTTTTTCTGGGGTGAAAGGAAAAACAGCCGATATCGCCAAAAGTTCCGGCCGGCCGGCCATTCAGAGCCGCACCGGCCGCGCAGGCGGCATCCTCTATCACTTTGAGGCCGAATTCCCCGGCCGTGGCCATGATCTCATCCATGCCCGCCATCAGCCCGAACAGGTGGACGGCCACCATTGCCTTGGGTTTTTGGCCGCGCCCGGCCATTTCCTCCACCAGCCGCCGGAAGGCGGCCGGAGCGATATTGTAGGTTTCAGGATCGCTGTCGCAAAAAACAGGGGTCGCGCCGCAGTATTCAGCCGCGTTGGCCGTGGCCACCCAAGTGAAAGAGGGAACGACGACCCGGTCGCCGGGGCCGATTCCCAGGGCCAGCATGGCCAAATGGAGGGCCGTCGTGCAGCTGGTAACCGCCAGGGCGTGAGGCGATTGGTGGCGGGCGGCGAAAGCCTCTTCAAAGGCTTTTACTTTCGGCCCCTGAGTCAGCCAGCCGCTTTCCAGGCTTTCGACCAGGGCGGCCAGTTCCTCCGGCCCCACCGAGGGCGTCGCTATTTGAACGTATTTCATGAAAATTCCCCGCTTCTATAGATTCGGCCCAGAAAACCGTCTTCGTTGTAATACATCCGCCAGTGGTCGCAGTGGAAACAGGCCGACGATTCCGGCGGGCGGCCCGCTTCGTCGGCCCGCCTCAGCGCGTTGTAGGCCGGGGAGTTCCATATTTCCGCTATGGTGGAGTCCTTTACGCTGCCCAGGCCCTGTTTGTTGTCCCAATCGTGGTTGCAGAGGGCGGCCGTGCCGTCGTGATAAATGACCAGGTCGGTCAGAAGCTTCCGGCAGGGACGGCGCTGCCCCTTCCGCGCCCCTTTCAGGCTGCCGCTGTGGCCGTCGGCGCTGTGCTCGACGTACACTCTTACTATATCGGCTTTTTCGCGCCAGAAATTTACAAAGCCCTCCATGCCCGGACGGTGCTCTTCAGTTTCCACAGCCGATATTTGAACCTCCGGGGCTCCAAGGCCCCGCAGGCGACGGTCTTTGACGATCTCTATGAAGGCGGCAATATTTTCCGCCGCGTCCTTCAGTTCCCCGCCGCGCCTGGACCGGCGATACAGACCGGCGTCAAGGGTGTCCAAGCTGAAGGAGATGAAATCCAGGCCGGATTCGGCCAGGCCGTCCGCCCTGTCGCGCTCCAGCATCAAGCCGTTGGAGGCCAGTTGCAGCGGCCCCAGCCCCAGCGATTTGGCCAGCCTGATCATTTCCTCCAATTGCGGGTGGAGAAGCGATTCGCCGCGAAAAAAAAGGGCCAGGGCCACCGGCCGGTGGGCGGCGGCTTCCAGGGCTATTTTGCGGAAAAGCTCCAGGGGCATGTCGCCCGGTTCCATATGCACGGACTGGCGCGGGCAAAACAGGCACGAAAGGTTGCAGCGATTAGTCAGTTCAACGGTCAGCCGGGCCGGAAAGGGGGGGATTTGCTGGGCTTCGGGCATATTCGTTCCTTTGGGGGCGGAGTGTTTCATCTAAATTCTCATAAAGGGTCTTCCGATGCAATCATAAAAATGAAGGTGGCACGAAAATTGTATTTTTCTTGTAAAAGTAGGCAAGAACCGATACATTAAGAGGTATTTTGGAAAGGAGATTTCATATGCCGATGCTTAAGGGCCTTTCCAGGCCGGAAGCTCTGGAACTGCTGTCGGAATGGGAAAAAGCCATTCTGGGTGATTCCGTTTATGGGTTTGGGCTGTCGAAAAACATATTCGTCCATGCGCCGGTCTACAGGCTCAATGATGACAATTTCGCCCTGAAGGGGGTTTATGACAACAATGAAACCCTGTGGGGGCAGACGGTTCTGGGCTGTAAAATTTTGCCGCCGGATACCATCGAAAGCGGCGGCGCGGCTAAAATCGTCGTTTTCAACGCCGATTATCAGGCCGTGAAAAAACAGCTTTCAGCCAAAGGGTTGAAAGAAAACAACGATTTTATCAGTGTGCACGACTTTTGGTCACTTTTTTGTTTTTATAAATATAAAAGGCTCTACAGCGGCCTGACCCAGTGCGTGGTGCTGACTGACCGCTGCAATTTGAATTGTGAATTCTGCGGCGCGAAAATACCGACCATGTCCAACCCGATGGGGCATCGCCCCTTCGAAGCGGTCAAGGACGATATGGCCCTCTTATTCAATCATGTGGATTATTTTGAATATTGCGCCTTCGGAGTGGGTGAGCCCTTCACTTACCCACACCTGGCCCGGGTTCTGGATCTTGTTCGCGACAGGTATCGCCGTCAGGTCGGACATTTTTTTATGGCCACCAATGGAACCATTACCCCTGAAGCCTGTATTCTCGATAAAATAAGGGAATGCGAAATAACCGTCAATATAAGCGATTATTCCGTCGCGGACCTTCCCGGCCAGGCGGAGAAGGTGGCTCGCCTCAGTGAGAGTTTGAGTAAAAGGTCCATAGATTTCAAGGTCGTGGATGAGCCGTGGTGTGAAAGCTATATCGGCCCCAACGATCCTGAAAGGGCTGTTTTAAGCGACCCCGGCGCTTTAATGGAACATTTTCGGGAATGTTTCAATCCTTGCACCTGTTTTTTTAATGGGCTGTATTACCCTTGCTCATATTCATACACCTATAAAGCCACGGGGGCCCTCAGCGGCGAGACGGACCTTGACGGCCTGGGTTTTAAAAAACTCAGGCAGGAGGCCGGCGATGATCGCCTGGAAATACTCATGTCTTTTCTGGGCTATCATAAACAGGGCGGCCTTAAGGCCTGCACGCTCTGCCGGGGGCGCGGCACCAGCGTGCCCGTCATCCCCGTGCCGAAGGCTAAACAATTGACCGGGTCGGCTGAGCCTGACGGAGTGTGATATGGATCCGCTGGAAAAAATAAAACCGGCCGACGGGCGGCCGATTCTGCTTTGGGGCGCGCGTCAGCTGGGCCTCAGCATTTTCGGCTCCCTGACCCGATTGGGGCTGGAGGCGGAAGCCTTTGTCGATTCCAGCCCGGACGCCAGACGCGGCCCGGTCATGGGGCGGCGCGTTTTGGCCCCGGAAGAGGCTCTGGCCCTGAACCCGCGCCCTTTCGTCATCATCTGTTCGTCGGTTTTCCAGAACGAAATCGCCGCCGCCTGCCAGGCGGGGGGGCTGGCCGAAGGGCGCGATTTCATGGCGGCCACGGATTTGCAGAAATGCTCGTGGTTCGTGGATGTGGCCGGTTCCTGCAACCTCAAATGCGTCTCCTGCCCACGCGGGAACCTCCCGCCGGAACGCCAACCCCGTCCCGGCTTCATGGCCCCGGACAGCTACACCGCCCTTCTGGATAAAATTCTGGCTGAAGACCCTTTCACCGGCGTCATCAACCTTTATTCCTGGGGCGAGCCGCTCCTTCATCCGAAATTGCCCGAAATCATAGGCCTGACCCGCCAAAAAGGCCTTTCGGCCGCTGTCAGCAGCAATCTCAGTTTCAGGCTGGATTTCGAAGAAGTCATCAAGGCCGGGCCGGATTACTTTCGCGTTTCGGCCTCCGGCTGGGGCGAAAATTATGAACAGACCCACGCCGGGGGCGACTGGGCGCTGTTCATGGAAAACCTGGCCCGCCTGAAACAGTGGCGGGCCGCCCATCGCCCCCAGATGCAGGTGGAAATGAATTTCCACATTTATAAAAATCGCGCCGACGATTACCGCCGCATGAAGGACTACTGCCGGGAGGCCGGATTCATTTTTCGGGCCGGCCACGGCATGCTCAACCCGCTGGACAACGTCGCCCGTCTGATGGACGGCCAGGAACTGACCCCGGAGGCCCGGCTCTCCATCAGCCTTCAGGCTTTCCCGGTGGAAAAGGGCTTGGCCCGTCTGGCCGAAATCAAGGGCCGCCCCTGCCCCTTTGAAAGCATCATGGACGTGGGCTGGGACGGACGGGTCAACCACTGCCAGGCCTGGTTCGACCCCGAGACCCCGAACCTGGCCGACGATTTCAACGCGGCCACGCTGGACGAAATGCTGGCCAAACGGCTCGGGAGCTCTTTCTGCCAAAAATGCCGTTCGCGGCTCCTGCACCTGTGGTGCGGCGTTTACGGCGACGAAGGCCTGACCGCCGAATCGGTGGCTGACCATGGCTGAGAAATCCTGGCGCGAAAATTTCAACTTGATACCCGCCGGCCGCCCCCTTTACATCTGGGGAGCCCACGGGCTGGGCATCAACGTCTGCCGCTCGCTGGAAGCGCGGGGGCGGGCTCCGGCCGCTTTCATCGACGGGGGGGCTGAATTCACAGGTGGGCTTCACTGCGGCTATCCCGTAGTCCGGCCAGCCGATTTCCTGGCCGCCCCGCCGAAAGAGGCCTTTGTCATCACGGCCATAGACGGGCGGCTGGAAGAATCGGCCGCTCTTCTGCGCGGACGCGGTCTCATCGAAGGGGCCGATTTTTTGAGCGGCGACCTCATTCGGCCCTACGCCTACAACATCGACGTGTCCGGGGCCTGCAACCTCAAGTGCGTCTCCTGTCCGCGCGGCAACGTGGCCGTCCAGCCGAAGGCCGGGTTCATGAGCCCGGAACTTTTTGAGAGAACCGTGGCCAAAATCAAGGCCGAAGACCCGGAAGCCTCGGCGGTTTTCCTGTTCATCTGGGGCGACCCCCTGATGCACCCGCAATTGCCGCGCCTGATAGAAATCTGCCGCGCCGCCGGGCTCAGGCCTTTAATTTCCACCAACCTTAAAGAGGTGCGCCACCTGGAGGCGACCATGAAATCCGCTCCGCCCTGGATCAAGGTTTCGGCCTCCGGTTTCGGCCCGGATTATGAGCGCACACACACCGGGGCCGACTGGTCCCGCTTTGAAGCCCACCTGCGCCTTTTGTCGCGCCTTAAGGCCGAATACGCGCCGGACACCGAAGTTGAGATGGCCTATCATCTATATCGCCACAACCTTGGGGAGCAAAGGCTGAAAATGAAGGCCCTGTGCGGGGAACTGGGCATTGTTTTTCGTGATATAGCGGCCCTGGTCCAGCCCTTGGAAGAGATCATGAAAACGCGCGGCCGGCCCTGGAGCCGGGAAGCCGGCGAGGCCATGGAAATGCTGCTTCTGCCGGCCGATGAAGCCTTCCGGCGGGCCGAAGCGGAAAAAGATCTCCCCTGCGACCGCTTTAAGGAAATACTCATCGGCTGGGACGGCCAGGTTTCCATCTGCTGCGCCATGTTCGGCCCGGAAAATATTCTGGACGACGATTTTATGAAAATCACGCTGGACGAAATTTATGAAAAACGGCTGAACAGCGATTTGTGCCGCCGCTGCCGCGAAAGCGGAACGCACATGTTCCAGCGCCAGTATCAGCTGTTCCCCTGGAAGAACTGGGGCTGGAGACCTTCAATTCTCAAAGTTGAAGGCAAAACAGCCGCCAGCTGAAGCGGACGGCCGGGTGAAATGTTTTTGCGCCGACTCCGTTCCGGGGGTCTTTAGTCACGGAGCCGGGACAAAAACAATCCCCGGCTTCCGGCGGGTTTAAGGAGTAAAATATGAACGTGACCATACCGGCCGGACGGCCTGTCTATATCTGGGGAGCCAGCTGGCTGGGCATAGCTTTTTTAAAATACCTGACTTCGCGTCTGGGCCACAAAGTTGAGGCCTTCATTGACAACGATGCCAACCTGGCCGGGCAGAAGGTGGCGGGGCTGCCGGTTTTGACCTCAGGGAATTTTTTCGAAAACATTCCTTCCGGGGCCTTCGTGGTGCTGGCCTCCATTCAATATGCCAAAGATATGGCCGCCGAACTGACCGCCCACGGCCTTCTGGAAGGGCTGGATTTCATTGCCGCCGGCCGGCTCCGCCCCCACAGCTATTGCCTGGAGGTGGCCGGAGTTTGCAATCTCCGGTGTCCGTCCTGCGCCTGCGGCAATTCCCCGCGCCGCGCGGGCGATTGCCTGATGAAGCTTGGCGACTGCGAAAAAGCCCTGGATAAAATCGTCCGCGAAGATCCCCTGGCCCACAATATTTCCCTGTATAACTGGGGCGAACCCTTTCTCCACCCGGAACTGCCGCGCATCATTGAAATGTGCAACGACCGGGGCTTTGAAACGCTTCTTTCCAGTAACCTCAATATCGACCGCAACCTTGAGGAAGTGGTCAAAGCTTCCCCGGCCTGGTTCAAAGTTTCCCTGTCCGGCTACGGGCCCAGCTACGAGCGAACTCACGCCGGGGGGCGCTGGGAAACCCTTCTGGCCAACCTCAAAAAGCTGGCCGCCCTGCGCGAGAAGCACAGCCCGGAAATGCAGGTGGACGTGGGCTATCATGTGTATACACACAACTGTCTCGAAGAGCGCGACCAAATGCGCGAATTGGTGCGGAGCTTAGGCTTCACTTTCCGCGAAACCCTGGCCTTCATTTTCCCCCTGGACATCCTGGCCGCCTATGTTTCCGGCGCGCCCTTGCCGCCCAAGGCCGAAGAAGTCTCGAAAATGCTGCTCCTGCCCCTTTCAGAGGGCCTGAAAATGGTCCAGGCCGAAGCCGACGTACCCTGCGGCGACATGGATAAAATAATCGTGGCCTGGGATATGACCGTCCAGCCCTGCTGCACCTGGTTTGCCCCCGGAGCATATGCGGCGGATTGGAAATACGAATCCTTTCTATCCGCTCCGGCGGCGCATTTCAAGAAGGCCAGGACCGAAAGCGGCCTCTGCCGTTCCTGCATGAAAATGGGCCTGCACCACTGGCTGGATCTGTATGCCCGCAAGGATCTGTTGGAAGAGCGCCTGAAGCTGTTCCGGGAGGCGCGGGTATGACGGCTTCCAAAGACACCGTTCTTTTCATTTCCTGCGCCAACGTGGCTTCCAGCCAGGGCGGGCCGCTGCCATCGTCCTACACCTATATGCCCATGGGCGCGATGTATCTGGCCGGGGCCTTAAGGGAGCGTTTCGGGGCTTCCATATTGGATCTCAATCTTCTGGGGCTTTGGAAGCTGCCGCCGGATGAGGCGCGGGCCAGGGCGGCGGAGGCTGTGCGGGCTGAAATCCGGGAAGCCAAACCGCTTCTGGCGGGCTTAAGCTGCCTGTTTTCCACCCAGATGGAACAGGTGCTGGAACTGGCCCGGGTGATTAAAGACGAAAGCCCGGAAACCAAGGTGGCCGTCGGCGGCATTCACCCCACCATCTACAGCCGGGACGTAATTGAAAACTGCCCGGACCTGGATTTTGTGATGCAGGGCGAAGGCGAGGAAAGCGTCCCGGCCCTGGCCCTGGCGCTCAGGGGTGAAGGAAACCTGGCCGGCATAGACGGCCTGACCCGGCGCGGCCCGGACGGGCGGGCCGTGGAAAGCCCCAAAACGCGCTACATAGAAGATGTGGATTCCATCCCCCGCCCGGCTTACGAACTGATAGATTTTTCGGCCTACCGCCCTGACACCGCCGACTGGCACAACCCTAAAGGCCATGACATCGGCACGCCCGCGCCGCTTCTGACCAGCCGCAGCTGTCCGGGGCGGTGCAATTTCTGCTCGCTTCACCGGGCCATGGGGCCGAAGTTCCGGCGGCATTCGGCGGAGCGGGTTCTGGACGAGATGGAATATCTGTATCACGAAAAAAAGGTGCGCTATTTTGAAGTGCTGGATGACAATCTGACAGTGGATAAAAAGCGCATCCTTGATATCTGCCGAGGCGTCCGAACGCGCGGGCTGGACGTTCAGATGCGGGTGGGCGGCATGGCCATAAACGCTCTGGACGCGGAAATAATCGAGGCCTTGACCGGGGCGGGCCTGGTCTGGGGGAGCCTGGCCATTGAAAGCGGCTCTGAATTCATCCGCAATCAGATCATGGGCAAGAACCTTTCCACCGCCAAAATCCGCGAAGTGGTGAAGCTGTTCAGAAAATACCCGGACGTCATCACCACGGCCCTGTTTATTATCGGCATGCCCGAAGACACCCACGAAACTCTTCAAATGACTTATGACCTGATTGAAGAGCTGGAGTTGGACCAGGTCTACATCTCCCACCTTCTGCCCATACCGGGCACGCGCGTCTATGACCAGTGCCTGGCTGAAGGCCTGATGCTGAACCCCGCCGAACACGCCTGGAACAGCGGGACGGTGCGCAATTTTTACCGCAACGCCAATATTTTTGTCAAACCCCGCGCCCTGGAGACGGAAGAGCTGGCCCTTTGGGCCGAGCGCTTCGAAGCGCTGCGGGAAGCCAAAAAAAGCCTGAAATTCCGCCGTCTGGGCGCGGGCTCAATCATCGACCCCGACCAAAAGAACACCCCAAGGAAAAATTATGCCTGAACCTAAACTGACCATCGGCATACCGGTTTACAACGGACAAAAAAATCTGGCCCGCTGCCTCGATTCAATACTGGCCCAGACTTTCACCAATTTCCGGGTGATGATCCTGGATAACGCCTCCACCGACCGAACTCCGGCCATCCTTAAAGAATACGCGGAAAAAGACTCCCGCGTAAATTACAGCACCAACCGCTCCAATCTGGGGGCGCAGACAAGCTATTACCGCCTGCTGTTCGGAACGCTGACCGAATATTTCGCCCTGGTGCATGTGGACCTGCAGTGGGCCCCCGCCTTTGCGGAAAAATGCCTGACGGCCCTGGAGCGGGATTCCGAGGCCGTGCTGGCCTATCCGCAGTGCCAGTTTGTCGACGAAAACGGCCATAAGCTGGATCTTTACCGCGACAGCTTCGATTTCGCCGCTGAAGATGCGGGCCTAAGGTTTCTCAACCTGGTCACCGGCCTGGGCTGGTGCACGGCCTGGCACGGCGTCGTCAAGACCGACACAATGCACGATCAGTCGCTCAACGCCCTTTCCATGAACACCGGCAACGCGGCCCCCGATAACTTTCTATTGGCCTTTCTGGCCGCCCGGGGCAAACTTGTTCAGGTGGAAGAGCCTCTTCTGATCAGGGAAAAAGCCGTCTACCAGGCCCAGCCTGAAACGATGCCCGATCGCTACGCCCGGATGTTCACGGTGCAGATGCTCTTTCCCTTCATCACCTTTATCCAGGATCATATGACCGCCGCCAGGGTGACCAACGCCGGATATGCATATGCCGATTCAATAGCCAAAGCCGGATATAAAAGGGGCGCCGACGGAACCTTTGCCCACCAGCGCCATAATGAATCTTTCTGGGCCGAAAGGCTGCCGAAGGCCGATCAGGTTATGAATAAAATGATCGGTTCACTTTTAGCCACCTATCGCTCCTATATAGAGTTCGAACTCGACCGCATGGCTGAACTGGTCGCCAGCGGCGATATCCATAGAATCTGGCAGGACGACAAGGCCGGGATAAAGGGGCTTGAATCGAGAAAAACAGGGGTGAACCGCAGCCTGGATTTCGCTGTGCTGACCCAGATCAACAGCGGCCTTGACTTTGCCTACAGCCTCATTCCCGCCCACCCCGGCCTTCACTTTACCAGGGCCCTGGTAAAGATGTGGCTGGGGCGGCCCGACGAAGCCCTTCTGGCCGTGAACCGCGAACTGAAAAGAGACCCCATACACCTCAAGTCCCTTGAGCTGCAAAAGCATCTGGAAAAAGTGCTGGCCGGCGAACCGGCCGCCGGAAACCATCCCTGATGCCGGAAAAAACACGGCGGCTGGAACTTCTGGCGCTCAGGGGGTTTTCGCGGGCCGCCGCGGAACTGGCCGCTTCGTCCGGCGATGAGACGGCCGCCCCGCCCGCGCGAGCGGCGGCGGCTATGGCCCTGTTCCGGCTCAGATACGCCGAGGGCCGCTTCGCGGAAGCCTGGCGCAACCTGGAGCTGAGCTTCGCCCTGGCCGGCCCGGCCCGCTTCGAAGGCCGGGATGAAGGGGCCGCTTTGTGCCTTTCGCGGCTGGGCCGACACAGCGAAGCTTTGGATCGGTTAGGCCGCCTGACCGACGGCCTGAACCCGGCTGATCCCTCATCAGCCCACCTTTTGATGCTGGAGGCGGCCGTCAGGGGGGAAAAAATGCTGGCCGAAGGCCGCCCCCCGGAGGAGGCGGAGGAAATTCAACTGGCCGCCATAAACCGGGTTCTGACGGCCGGCGGCCTGGAGCCCATTGCCCGGCGCGACCCCGCCGGGCCCTTGTCGCCGGGCAATATCCACGCCCCTTCGGCCAAACCCTACAACGGGCCGATGGTCAAGGTTTCCGTGATCATGCCCGCCTTTAACGCGGCCGAAACGATTGAGGCGGGCATACGCGGCCTTCTGGCCCAAACCTGGGCCAATCTGGAGATCATAGTCGTCGATGACGGCAGCACCGATCAGACCGCCGCAGTGGCCGCGCGCCTGGCCGGTGAAGACGGGCGCGTCAGGCTTGTCAGGCAGACGGGCAACCAGGGCGTCTACCGGGCCCAGAATCGCGGCGCGGCCGAAGCGGACGGCGAATTCGTCACCGTCTGCGGCAGCGACGACTGGCCCCACCCCCGCCGGGTGGAAATTCTGGCCGCCCGCCTGATGTCGCGCCCGGAGCTGGTGACCGTGCGGGGGCGGCTGTGCCGCTGCGGCCCGCGCCTGGAATGCGGGGGCGGCTGGGAACCTTCGGCCGCTTTCGCTTCCGACCCGTCGTCCCATGTTTACCGGCGCTCCATGTTCGATGAAATAGGCCCCTGGGACAACGAAGTCAGGATATCGGCCGATACTGAACTGATAGACCGGATTTTCCGGGTCTACGGGCCGTCGGCCACGGCGGAGATCTCTTTTCCGCCCTTCCTGGCTTTCTGCCTGGACGGCAGCCCCGGCCAGCTCACCCGCAGCGGCCCCACCCACCTCAGAACCGCCGAACATGCCGCCGGGGCGCGTTTTCACTATTTCAAGGCCTATCGCCACTGGCACCTGAAGCAACTGGCATCGGGCCGGCCTTTGGATATCCGGCAAAAATCTTTTTCCGTCCCTCCGGCCATAAGGCCGGAACGTCCGGCCCTTCATTACGGCCTGATTGTGGCGGCCGAACTGAACCGGCCCAATGAAGAGGCGGCCGCCCTCTTGTCAGCCGGTGCCGGGCGCGGCGAAAAAACCGCCGTCATCAACTGGCCGGCCTATTCCGAGCCGTCGGCGGCCGTAATCTGCCCGGAAATGTATGAGATGTGCTTTGACCGCGCCATTGACATTCTCTGTTCGGCCGACCATTGCGAGACTGATTTGTTAAAATTCGCCGGGCCCCTGGATTTGGATAATTTTCTCGATGCCTACCCGGAGGTGAGGGCCCGCCGGGCGGAAATAGTGATCGGGGAAACTCAGCGCGTTTGGGAGAACTTTTTTTTGCCCGACATCGAAAAGGCGGTCAAAGATGAACGCCTCAGGAGCCAATGGCCGCCTGATCGGCCATGAAGGGGAAATTGACCCGGTGGATGCCCCTGGCCGCGCAGCGGCGGCACAGTTCGCTTTCCATCTTGGCTTTCACCATTTCGGCCAGCGGAGTTTCCAGAAAATTCACATCCAGGCGCGGCAGATACCAGCCGCCGCAGCCCAATAGACGCAAATCCCAATCAATGGGAAAACAGCGCACCTGGGTGCAGGGCTCGGAGAGCGGGTTTTGCGCGGCTTCGTCAATTATGGCCGGAAGATCGGCCCCTATCAGCTCCAAATGCCTAAGGGCCGCTTCAGACAGCCCCTGGCCGGTGATTATCTTTTCAATGTTGTCCCAAGGGTAAAGGCAGCCAAGAATGGGACGGAAGGTGAAACCGGCCTCGGCGGCCATATCCTTGAGCCGCTGAAAATCCCGGCCCTGATTGTGGCGATAAAGGTGATAATAAAGCTCCACCTCGAAATCGGCCTTGCTGGCCGCCATTTCTTTGGCCAGGGACCAGAAGTTGGCCTCAAAACGCTCCCAATGGCCGCCGGTGTGGGTTTTTTCATAATCGGCCCCGCAGCCGGAAGCCGACAGCCGCATCAGCCCCGGCCCAGCCTCCACCAGCCGGGCCAGGTCGATGGAAAAGTTCAGATTGGTGGAAATGACCGTCAAAACGTCCCGGCGGCGGCTTTCGGCCAGAATTTCATAGATGGCCGGGTTCAGGAGCGGCTCGCCCCAGGTATATAGCTGAACGCTGCCCAGTAGGGGTATTTCCCGCAATAGTTTATTCAGAACCTCCGTATAGGTTTCCGCGCTCATAAACCCGGCGGGGGGGTGTTCGTCCATATTGCCGCGCGGGCAGCCCTGACATCGCAGATTGCAGAGGCCGGAAATTTCCACGGCCGGCTGAATGGGGGTCAGATCGTTGAAGGAGATGAAGTCTTCACCCTCAATCAGCCCGGCCCGGCGGCAGCCCTCTTGCAGCTGCCCCTCCCAGTGGCCGCTGGCGGTGATGATGAAGACGCTTTGCCGCGCTCCGGGCCGCCCCAGGATTTCATCGGGCTTAAAGACGTTCAGCCCGCGCAGCTTCCGGCCGTGAAAGCGGGGGCTGGAATCCAGGAACCCGGCCGCGGCCAGGCCGTTTCTGGTCAGGGCCTTCCAGACCCCGCCCCCGACAAAGGCCCCGCCCCAAATGTAAATATCCCGGCCTCGGGCCAGGGTGGCCAGAGCGGCGGCCGAAAGGCTCCGGGTGTCGATGGGGCTGAGGTAGGCGGGCTGGCTCATCGCGGCGGCTCCTGGGGTGGTCTGGATTTCAAGTCAACGCGGCCTGGGGAAAATTCCCGTCCGCGATTTTTGCGCCTCAGCATTGTGGGGCGACGTATTCCCCCTCCCGGGGGCCGGAAAATTATACCGTGGCGGACTTATTAAAGCAAATCAGCGGCCAGGTCCGCCCCAGCATGGCCGAAGCGAACCTCTTACACCCGACGCATCAGAATTCACCTTCCAGTTTCCTCCGCCAATTATATATAGTGGCCCGGCAGACTTTGAATTGCCGGGCCAGGTCGGCCACCCGGATTGACGGCTCTTCCAGGGCTTTTTTAAAAGCCTGCCGCGTTTCGCCGCGCAGGGGGGATTGGCGGCCCTTGTATTTTTTCCGGGCCTTGGCTATCTCAATGCCTTCCCTTTGGCGTTCTTTTATTATGTCGCCTTCATACTCGGCAAAGGCTACCAACAGATGCATTCTGAGTTTGTCCAAAGATGAGGTTCTCTGTTTCGGCAGAAATTCAAGCTCATGCTTGATGACAACCAGGCCAATCCCTTTTGCGTTCAGCGCGGTCACTATTTTTAAAAAGTCCGAAAGCGATCTGGCCAGGCGGTCAATGCTGGATATATATAAGGTGTCGCCTTCCCTCAAATATTGGGCGCATTCTTCCCAAGCCGGACGCTTGAGGCTGCGGCCGCTGGCTTTGTCTGTGAAAATTTTGTCGAGTATTACGCCTTTGCCGGCAAAAGCTTCAATCTGACGGCTCGGGTTCTGCTCATAGGTGCTCACCCTGGCGTAGCCTATTTTCTGGCCCTTCTCACTCATTGACGGCGGCTCCTTTTCGTGCCCCTGACGGTTGCTGGAAAGCGGCCGGGCCCCTCCCAGCCGTGTCACCTCAATCGAAACGCTGAATTCAGGCTTTTGAATAAATAGATTCTAGACTTCAATTAAATTATGTAAAAAAATTAAAAATGTAATCCTAATTTTACATAAGAAGCGCGGTCAAGTCAAATCTAAATAAGGTATACCTTATTTAGACGGAATGCCAGGCAGCGAGTGTATCCAGGACGGCGGCGCTTGACCGCCGCCGGGAAAAATGTTTTTGCCCGTCTCCGTTCCGGGGGTCTTTAGAACTTGTTTGTAAATGGTGATATTGCCACCTGGCGTCGTTGCTCGCGTTTTTTAATGCTCGAAATATTAGTATATTGCTCCGCTTAAAAAACACCCGCACCCAGCCAGGGCACAAAATCCCTTATTTACGAACAATTTCTTAGTCACGGAGCCGGGCAAAACTTTCGTCTTCAGGCGGGTCAATGGGATAAGGAAAAGCCTTTACGGCGCATCATACATATTATACAATACCTGCACATATGAGGCCTTGCGTACATCAGACACATTATATGCAACGTGTGCCTGATACACACTTTACATACTATACACAAACAGGGAGGCGGCCCATGGGGCGCATAATCGCCTTGGTCAACCAGAAGGGCGGGGTGGGCAAAACCACCAGCACCATTAATATAGGCGCGGCTTTGGCGGCCAGGAAAAAAAAAGTGCTCCTGGTCGATCTCGATCCCCAGGCCAGCCTGACTATCGCTCTGGGGGCCAAAGGGGCCGCGCCCACCGTTTATGACGTGCTGAAGGGACGGGCCGGGATCGGGGCGGCCGTTTTGGCGCACGGAGCCTACCGTTTAGTCCCCTCCGGCCCGGACCTCAGCGGGGCCGAATTGGAAATTGCCTCCGTGGCCGGGCGGGAGTGCATTTTAAAGGAAGCCCTGGAAGCGGTGGAAAAAGATTATGACTTCATCCTTATCGACTGCCCGCCCTCCCTTTCACTCCTGACCCTCAACGCCCTGGTGGCGGCCGGTGAGATTTTTGTCATCCTCCAGACCGAATTTCTGGCTCTGGAGGGCATGAGCCAATTGCTGGACACGGTCGATCTGGTCAAAAAACGCCTAAACAGCCAACTGAGGCTGGGCGGTATCGTGGCCACCCAGCACGACAAACGCAAAGGGCTCCACCGGGAGGTTTTGGAATCCATCAAAAAACATTTTCCGCAGGCGGTGTTCAAAACGGCGGTCCGAAACGCCGTAGCCCTGGCCGAAGCCGCCAGCTTCGGCCGCGACATCTTCGAATACCGCCCCAAAAGCGCCGGAGCGGAAGATTACGCCAATCTGGCCAAAGAAATTTTAAACAGGCGTTAACTGACGAACAGCCCGGAGGGGCGTCGGGCCGCGGCTTTAAGCAACCGCAAAGCGCCACCGAAGCAAAAGAAGGAGAGCCGCTAATGGCTGCCAAAAGCAAAAAAATGGGCGTCGATCCCTTCTCTGGCCGCACTGGCCTGGACGGGCTGATCCAAAGCACCGCCTCCGCACATGATACACAAAAGACACAGAGTGGGCATAGCGCATATAATACACACCCTACACAAAAGGCGCAAAATACATACGATACATCTATTGCACTTAATGTGGCTGATGCGCCAAATACACAACAGGCGCCCAACTCCAGCCCCGCCAAACCGGCCGGAAAGCCCGATCGGCTCAATTTGGCCCTTAAAGCCGGTTCTTTGGAATATCTTCAAACCATGAGCGGCTTCGATACCGTCAGCGTCACCCAATATCTCAACCGCCTCATTGAGGAAGACCGCATAAAGCGGGCCGATATTTATGAAAACCTGAAGGCCCTGCGGGGGAAATAGTCGCTATGCAGCATGTGTATAATGTGCAACAAGTGCAATATGTGTGAAAGTGGAATTTATGGATAAAAACGAAGCCCGGCGCTATGCCAAAGAACGTCTGGAGGAATATTTGGCCGCCAAGGGCCTTGGCGCGAACAGAAAACCGTTCCATTGCCTGAACCCCGAACATCCCGACAAAAACCCCTCCATGAGTTTTGACCGCCGCCGCCGGAAGGTCCATTGCTTCTCCTGCGGGGCCGATTACGACATTTTCGACCTGGTGGGCCTGGATTACGGCCTGACCGACACAGCCGAAATTTTTCAAAAAACCTATGAAATACTGGGCCTGGAGGTGGAAGGCTTCGGCCCCCGCGAATTTTCCGCCAAATTAAGAACCAAAGCCGCGCCAATCAAAGCCGCGCCCCCTGCGTCCGCCGAACCGGAAAAAGATTACACCTCCTATTTTAAAAAGGCCCAGAAAAATCTCGGCCAGACCGGTTACCCGTCTTTGCGGGGCTTGTCGGCCCCGACCGCGGCCCACTTCGGTTTGGGTTTCGATCCCAAATTCAAGGCCGGCAATGATGAAACCTGGGAAGCCCTGATCATCCCCACCGGAAGCGGAAGTTTCACAGCTCGAAACACCTCCGCCGAAGCCGACAAAACCAGGCGGGTCCGCAAACGCGGCGGCGGGCCGCTTTTCAACACTGAAGTATTATGGTCGTCCGAACGGCCGGTCTTCGTGGCCGAAGGCGAGATCGACGCCATGTGCTTCCACGAAGCCAAAGCCTACGCCGTGGCCCTGGGTTCCACGGCCAACGTGGGGGCTTTTTTGAAGCTGGCCGAAAGCCGCCCGCCCGGCCAGCCGCTCCTGTTGGCTTTAGACAATGACGACGAAGGGCGGAAGGCGTCTGAAAAGCTGGCCCTGGGCCTGACCGAACTGGGGCTGAAATTCTATCAGGTCAACCCCTACGGCGATTCTAAGGACGCGGGCGAAGCCCTTCTGCGCGACCCTGACAATTTCCGAGACGAAATCGAAGCGGCCGAAGGCCTGGAAAAAGCCGCCCGCGAAGCCGAGCGCAAAGCCTATTTCGAAACCAGCGCCGCCTATCACCTGTCCGCCTTTAAAAACGGCATCGCCGATAGCGTCAACACCCGCCACATCCCCACCGGTTTCGCGGGGCTGGATTCGGCCCTAGACGGCGGCCTCTTCGAGGGGCTTTACATTATGGGCGGCATATCGTCTTTGGGCAAAACCTCCCTGGCCCTGCAGTTGTCCGACCAGATGGCCCAAGGGGGTGAGGACGTTCTGATTTTTTCCTTGGAAATGGCTCGCACTGAACTGATGGCCAAGAGCGTCAGCCGCCTGACCCTTTTAATCGCCCTGGACAACCGCGAGAGCGTGGCCTGCGCCAAAACGGCGCGGGGCATCACCTGCGGGTCGCGCTACGGCCGCTACAGCGTCACGGAAAAGCTCATTATCGACCAGGCCATGGAGCGTTATGAGGATTTTGCCCACCGCGTTTTCATCAGTGAGGGCGTGGGCGACATCGGGGTGTCCCGCATCCGGCGGGAGGTGGAGAAGCATTTTTTTTTCACTGGGCGGCGGCCGGTGGTATTAGTGGATTACCTCCAAATCCTGGCCCCCCACAGCGACCGGGCCACCGACAAACAGAACACCGACAAGGCCGTAATCGAACTCAAGCGCCTGAGCCGCGATTACAAAATCCCGGTTATAGGCCTGTCGAGCTTTAATCGGGCCAACTACCGCGAGGCTGTGACTATGGAAGCCTTCAAGGAGAGCGGGGCCATAGAATATTCCAGCGACGTTCTGATCGGCCTGCAACTGAAGGGCGCGGGGGAAAAGGATTTTGACGCCTTGGCCGCCAAGGACAAGACCCCCCGCGAGGTGGAGCTGGTGATTCTGAAAAATCGCCACGGCGCGGCCGGCAAAAAAATAGCCTTCGAATACTATTCCATGTTCAATTATTTCCGGGAGCAAGGCTGAGTTTTTGGAAAAGCGGGTAACCGCCCCCGGGCAAAAACATAGCTATTCTAATTATGTATGGCGTAATCCCTTGAACCGGCGGCCCGTAGCCAAACAAAAAGCGTGGTTTTTGCTTGGCGAGCATCGGTTTAGGTTTCAAAACCAGTCGCTGGCGCTCCGTCTCGAAGACTCGACCCCGGCTTGTCTGCCTTGGCGACCTTATTAAAGACTTGAAAAATATGTTTGGACGAGCGGGAGCCGTACATCAATTCAAGGCCAACTTCGCCGCGTATCACAGTGGTCGAGCCATGGAGGGCGAGACGGAGCGTCAGCGACTGGTTTTGAGGCCGAAGTGGTAACTCACGGAGCAAAAACCACGCTTTTTGCGTAGCTACGAGCTGCAAGTTTAGTGGAAAAAGCCATATTATAATGTGTGAGGTGGAAGATGTTTGCCAGCGGACTTTCGGCCAGCGACCTGGCAGGGCGCGAGATTTTTTTGTGGGGGGCGCGGCAACTGGGCTTCAGCACCCTGGGCGTCCTACGCCGCGAAGGGCTGGAGGTGGCCGCTTTTCTCGATTCCAGCGTCGACCTTCAGGGGCGCACAGCTGGGGGACTCCCGGTCTTGCCGCCTGAAGACGTGCTGACACGGCCGCGCGGCGGCTTTTTCATCGTCATTACGTCCGGGTTTTTTTATGAGGAAATTTCCGAAATCTGCCGGGGACGCGGATTGCTCGAAGGCCAAGATTTCATCACCGCCGCCTCGCTCCAGCGTTTCGATTATCAGATTGATGTTTCAGGCTCCTGTAATCTTAAATGCATCTCCTGCCCGCGCGGCAATTTTACCTATCAGCCGGGGGCCGGGTTCATGAGCCCGGACACTTTCGGGCAAATTTTGGACAAAATTCTGGTCGAAGACCCCTTCGTAGGGGCAGTGGCCCTTTACAATTTCGGGGAACCTCTCCTGAACCCGCGTCTGCCTGAAATAATCGGCCTGGCCAGAGCGCGGGGCGTGGCCACTTCCGTTTCCACTAATCTCAGTTTCAATATCGACCTCACTGAAACCGTCAAGGCCGCCCCGGCCTGGTTCCGCGTCTCCGTCTCCGGCTGGGGCGACAATTATGAAGTCACCCACACCGGCGGCCGCTGGGGGCTTTTTCTGCAAAACCTCACCCGCCTGGCCGAACTTCGAGACCAATATACCCCTGATCTGAATGTGGAGGTGTTTTACCATATCTATAAAAATCGTGAAGAGGACCAGGCCCGTCTGGGCGAACTCTGCGCCCGGCTAAATTTCCCCCTGCGGCTCAGGCACGCGGCCCTGGCCCCCCTGGACGTAGTGCGCGACATTATCGACCACAAACCCCTGACCCCGGAAGCTTCGGCCACCCGCGCCCTTCAGCTTCTTTCCATTGAAAAAGCCATGGACCTGGCCCGCGAGCAGAAACACCTGCCCTGCCCCTATCAGCGCTGCCTGTGGATCACCTGGGACAGGAAAGTGCGCCAGTGCATGGAATGGTTCGCCCCAGAGCTGGATCTGGCCCCCGACTTTCTGAAAATTTCCGCCGAAGACATCGACCGTCTGCGGCGCGGCAGCGAGCATTGCGCGCGCTGCATGGCCGACGGCATCCACCGCTGTTATATCGTTTACGGCGATGAATCGCTCATAGGCCGCCTGGCGGCCGACTGATGGGGCCGCAATACTTTTTTGGCCGCCCCTGCCCCGTCTGCGGAAGCGCCGGAGGCCGGGCGCTGGGGCGTCTTTCCTTTGCCGTATTCGATCAATCGCCCCTGGACGGCGATTTCACCCTAGCCGCCTGCCCGGCCTGTGGCCTGGCCTTTTATGATTTTGCCGCCGGGGACGATTCTTTCAGCCATTATTATTGCCGGAACGATTATTACTCCACCACCGCCTCGCCCGGCAGCGGGGGCGATTCCGAATTCGACCGGCAGCATCAGCACGGCATTATCGAGCGGCTTGCGCCCTGGCTCACGTCCGCCGGCCCGGCCCCGATTATGGAAATCGGCTGCGGGTGCGGCGGGCTTCTGTCCGCCCTGCGTGACAAGGGCTTTATAAACCTTTATGGGGTGGATCTTTCCCCCTCCTCAATTGCGGCGACCCTGGCCGGGGGCCTGACGGCGGCCGTGGGGCCGGCCGAAGCTTTGCCCTTTCCCGGCCTGGCACCGCGCCTTCTCATCTATTCCCATGTCTTCGAGCATCTGCCGGCCCCCCTGGCGGCCCTGGCCGAAGCCCGCCGCCGCCTGGCCCCCGGCGGGGCCGTTTACATCGAAGTGCCGGATGCGGAAAACTACGGCGGCGGCGGCGCTCCCTTCCAGGATTTCTACCTGGAACACGTCAGCCACTTTTCCCAAACGTCCTTAGCGGCCCTCCTGACTTCAGCCGGCTTTGGGATTATGGCCCTTTCGCGGGCCGATTTCCACTTGCCCGGCGGACGGGTGCAAAAGGTGATCTGGGCGGTCGCAGCCCCTACAGATTATACAGATAACACACACTTTAAACATAATACAATTATTACACAAAATACAGATACGGCAACTAATGTGCCTTATACACTAAATACACATTATCCATACAATACACATAATACATACCTGGCACCTGTAACCCTGTCCGCGCCGGAAACAGTCTTTGAGGCTCTGGGTCGCTATCTGCAATGGTCTCGAAACCACCCGGCCATTTTGCGGCTGGAGCGCCTGGCCGAAGAACAAAGGCCCGTCTTTATCTGGGGGCTGTCGCAATTGATTATGTTTCTTTTGGGCTCCACCCCTCTAGGCCGCTGCAACCTGCGCGGCTTCATCGACCGCGACCCCTTCAAGCAAACGCGCCGCCTGTTGGGGCGGGCCGTCCTGCCGCCCGAATCTCTGGCGGAAGCCGCACCCGGCGATTTGGTCCTTCTGGCCGCCTGGGGGCAGGAAGAGGCCCAGCGGCAATACCTCAGCCAAATAGGCTTTCAGGGCCGGGCCGAGAACCTGCTGCGGGTGTGATTGGCTTGGAACTTGCCGCACTCCGCCATATAACAGACCTTACGCGATCCCGTTGACCCGGCCTCCGGCTCCCATTAGAGCACTTTTCATTTCTGAAGACAGAAATGAAAAAAGACTTTGAACTTATTTGAAACAAGCAAAGCGTTGATTTCAAATAAGTTCAGAGGGGGGGGCGCAAGGCCGGCCGCCGAGCACACTTCCCTCCCCGCTGGTCCAGCCCTGTGGCTACGGCCGACCAGGCCGCCGCCGCTTCCCCTTTATTCTTATGGACAATAGGTCATAGAGCGTCTTTTTAAAAAAGGGCGGCGGGGCTGATATCTTTTCTTCCGGTCCGGGGTCCCCGGCTTGTACCGGGGGCCTCCTTTAAGACGTTTTAAACGTCTTAAGAGTTTTAGGAAAAAAATGACTCGCAACTTATTGTAATTACAGGTTAAAAGATGACGTCTGCTCACAGCGTGGTATGCTTTTGCTCACAGCATGGTATGCTTTCGCTCACAATATAGTATGCTTTTGCTCATAGCATAGTAGGCTTTCGCTCACAGTATAGTATGCTTTTTGACCTCCCCGCCCCGCTTTCAGACCCCAACAAACCGAACTGGTTTAACTAAGCACTTTATATTGCGGTGTTTTTTTCAAAGACCCCAATATGGCGCTCACAATATAGTATGCTTTTTCGCTAACATGTTGATTTTGAGAGTTAAAAGGAAATAAGTTATAGACCGGGGGGCTTCTTTGCTCACAGCATAGTATGCTTTTTCATTTTTCAATGAATAATATATTGAAATAATTACCTTTTTAAAGTATTTTCGCTTTCCGGGCCGGCTGTGTCCGGGGGCAGCTTGACAGGCTGAAAGATTATGTAAAGCTGCCGGAATTCTTGATATTTCAGCCCGGCGGTCTCCTGGGGCGAAAGGCTCTCCTTCAGGGTGCGGGCATAGCTCCAGGTCAGAATCTCCGGCAGGGCCGCCAGGGCCTTTTCAAAGGGTTCCTTGATGCGCTGGTCATATTGGCGGCCCGATTGGGCCACTTCTTCGTGGCCGGGGATTTCCGGGGCGGCCTCCAGAAGGCGGCGCACGGAAATTATGCCCGGGCCGTTCTGAAAGCGTTTGCGGTTTTGGGAATAATGCTGGATGAGCCGTTTGCCCAAGGCATAGGCGTTGGGGTTCTTTTCGCTCACCGCCAACAGGGCCAGCGGATACTGCATAATGTAAGCCTGGGTCAGATAGGCGGCCATTTCCTCGGAAAAATTGACCATGATGCGGCCGTTCCTGATGCCCTGGAAGGTGATTAGACGCATTTTGGCGAAATCGCGGAACTTGCCGTTCTTCGGCTCCTGCCACTCTATGGAGGTGTGATAGAGCGCGTCGAGATCCTCCTTGACCTTCAGGCGGGTTTTGTCGCGGCTGGGTTTGGTCATGGGGATGCCGCAGTGGCGCATGTAATCGTCGAGATGGATCTCCACCCTGGTGGCCAGCGGCCCCCGTCCCCGGTATTCGTTCTGCCCGGTCAGGCTCATGGCGCAGAGGTCCAGCAGCTTGTGGGTGGAAACTCTCAGGCCTCCGGTCAGGTGGTTGAACTTTTCTATGAAAACCGTAAAATTCCGGCCCCGGCGGATGACCGCCTCACCGGTGACGGGGTCAACGGCCGCGTCTTTGCGGGCGTTGACCCGGCTGAGCTGATTGGTGCCGCGCCCCTGCAAAAGCGGCCGGTAATGGGTGGTCTGATCCGGCGCGGGAGTGAATACCGCCCCCAGGGGCCGCGTGGCGGCCCCTTCGGCCGGCGCCTCCACTTCTTCGGGGCGGGCGTTTTTTTTCGCTGACGCGCCCTTGGGGGCCGTCTCCGTTGATGCTGGTTTCCGGGGCATGGTTAAATCTCGTCGAGCAAGAGGGCGTAAAAATCAGCCATACCACCCTGCACCGTCTTGAAACCGAGGGCCTTGCGCCCCCGCCGCACGGCTTGGGCCGTGGGCTTTAAGGATTCGGGCGTAATTTCGGCCGCCATTTCCGCAAAACGGTCCAGCCGGGCCCTGGCCAGGCTGTCGGGCCGGACGTCAAGGGCGGCTTCCCTGGCCAGGGTGGCCAGGCGCGGGGCCGCGCCGTCGTCAAGATCGGCGGCCATATATTTGATTTTGGGGATTTTAACGTATTCAGCCAAAAGATTGATGGCCGTTTTGACGGCCGCCGCTTCACGCAGGCTGAAGCGCCAGCTTTTCAAAAGCGCGAAAAGCATTTCCGCCATTTCCCCGCGAAAAACATCGTCGGCCGGGTTTTCCAGGGGATCGGGGAAAAGGCTGGGGGTGGCCAGTATGGGCGGAGTTTTGGAGGTCTTTTGGGGAGGGGCGAAAAGGGGCCGGAGGGCCTGCATCCGGCCGTCCGGGCGGCGGACGGCCTCCAGGATGAAGAGCATGCGCCAGAAAGCGGCCTCGGCGTTTTTGCGGTGGCTGTTGAAATCAATGGCCGCGCGGGCCAGATGCTCATGGACGTAGCGGTAATTGTTATACTGGACGATGTCTTCCGGCTCGGTCAGGGAGTTGACCAGCTCGGCCTTGCGCTCCAGAGATAGATTGCCGTCCGGGTTTTGCCCCTTGGACGACTGGTAATAGCGCAGGGCCAGATCTTCCAGAATCAGCCGCCCCGCTTCGGTCCCGGAAATGTAATTGTCAGTCGCCATGAGCCTCCCCCTAAAAAATCCCAATTATACCACAAACAGACGGCGGAGGAATTTTTTCAAGGCCACAACGGCCCGGTTGCGGTCCAGATAAAAAGCGTCGTACCAGAAAGTGCGGATTCGCCGCCAGATTTGGCTGCGGCGGCGGGCCAGTTCAAAGGCGGCGGGGCGGCGGAGATCGGCTTGCCCGCCCTTTTTTTCTTCCGGCCGGAGGGGAGCCGGGGCGAAATCGCCGGTCAGGGCCGGGCCGATAATTTTATCGCGCCAGAGATCGGCAAAGGCCCGGAGGGTGCATCCGGCCTCCAGTTGGCGGCGGGCGGCCAGGCCCATGGCCCGCGCTTGAGCCGGGTTATCGATGAGCCTGGCCATGGCCGCATGCCAGTCGTCCTCCCCGTCCGCCGCCAAAAGCCCGGTCTGGCCGTGGCGCACGCTTTGGGCGTAAACGGGGGTGTCGCTGTAAATCCCGGCCAGGCCTCGCGGGCCGTATTCACGGTATTTGAGGTCGGATTTGCCCAAGCTGTATTCGCTCCGGTCCAGGGGTGCCAGGGCCGCGTCGGCCGTGACGGCGGCGAATTTTTCCAAAAATTCATAATAGGGCATGCGGCCGCCGAGAACCGTGCGCCTTTCCGGCGGCCCCAACGGAAAATCGCCGCCCATGAAAATGAAGTGGACTTTCGGCCCGTATTCCTCCATGACCCGGACAATGGCCGGGGCGGCGATATCCATAAGGTGGCGGTAGTTGAAGGCGCTGGCCGCGTAAAGGAAACGGAAAACCCCGTCTTCGGACCAGCGGGGCGGGGCGGCGTAATAAAGATCAGGGACCGGCAGGGTTTCGAACACATACACCGGCCGGGCGGCATAGCCGCCAAAGGCTCCGGCCAGGCGGCCGGTGGTGGTCAGGACCAGATCGCACCTCTGGAGAAAGCGGAGGTAATTGCGGCGGCGGTGGGGATATTCGAAATGGGGGGTTTTCATGTGGCCGGGGGGGATGTTCAGATAATCGTCGTCGGCCAGGAAGACGGCCTTTTTACCGGCCGCCTGAACCGCGTTCAGCACCCGGACGTCGATATTTTCCTGGGTCTGGAGGAAAACGCATAAATCGCACCATCCGATATCGGTCCGCCGGGCCTGTCCGCTGAGGGCGAAACGGTGCTCCACGGCCCCTTCGGCCGACAGAAGGTCCAGTGGCTCCTTCATCAGGGTGATGGAAGAAGCGTTCAGGCCGGCGCCGATGCTGAGAACGCGCGGTATGCTGCGGCTGAGGTTGAACATTTTTTCAGTATACCAGCGATTTTCAAAGCAGGCCAGTGATTCTGAGTAAAGCTGAGGGCTTTCAGGCGCCCCGAATCCGCCGGGAGCCAGGGATTGCTTTTGTCCTGGCTTCCACTCGGCCGGACGCACGGCTTTCACTCGACTGGAGCCCTGTGGTTGCGGCCGACCAGGCAGCCTGGGGGAGAAATGTTTTTGCCAGGGCGGTGGTGACTAAAGACCCCCGGAAACCACCGCCCTGGCAAAAACATTTCTCCCTCAGGCGGTCCACCGCCGATCCCCGGCCATTCACGCGACGGCCTGATTATGATATATTTGATTTTAAAGGGGGAATGTTATGCCTGACGATACGGGAAGCTCCGCGCTTCTGGACAAACTTGGCGGCCGCGATATCTTTCTGTGGGGCGCGGGCCGCTGGGGCCGGGTCATCTGTCTGCGGCTGGAAAAATGCGGCCTTAGCGTTAGCGGTTTTCTCGATTCCAACGCCGACAACATGAGCCCGGCCGTGCTTGGCCGCCCCCTGGCCCGGCCTGAGCCCTTCCTGACCCGGTTCGCCCAAAAACCCGCTGGGGACCAGGGCCCGGTTCTGGTCGTCACCCCCCATTTTTTCCGGGATTCCATGCTGCCTCAGGCCGAGGCGGCGGGGTTCGTGCGCGGCCGCGACCTTTTCACGGCCGAAGATTTCTCGCCAAACCACTATATCGTCGAAGTCAGCGGAGTCTGCAACCTCAAATGCCTGGCCTGCCCGCGCGGCCGCCAAACCCCGGAGGCCCGGCGCGGCGGCTTCATGAGTCTGGAATATTTCCGCCAGGTTGTGGACAAGATCAAACGCGAAGACCCCTTGGCCGCGGGACTTCAGCTTTATCAGTGGGGCGAACCCCTCTTAAACCCCGATCTGCCCCATATGATCGAGGCGGCCCGCACCGAGGGCCTCTCGGTGTCCGTCTCTTCCAACCTCAACGCCGAGGCCGATCTGGAAAGGGTGGTGGAGGCCGGCCCCGACTGGTTCCGGGTGTCGGTCAGCGGCACGGGCGCGGATTACGGCCGCACCCACGCGGGCGGGGACTGGGCGCGGGTTCTGGCCAATATGGAACGGCTGGCCCAAAGCCGCGACCACTTTAGCAGCCGCATGCGCATAGAGGTCTATTATCACGTCTACGCCCACAACCAGGGCGGACAATTGGCTGAGGTGCGGGAAATCTGCCGGAAATTCGGCTTCGAATTCCAGCCGGTCCAGGCCTATCTCATCGGCCTGGAGGAAGTGCTGGGCCAATTGGAGGGCCGCCCCCTCCCCCCTGAGGCCCAGGCGGCGGCGGACCTTTTGAACGTCACCACCGACCAGGCCCTCACAGAGGCCCGGCTCGACGCGGACCTTCCCTGCCAGGCGGAAAACGTGATCATGGTGGATTGGGATCTGTCCGCGCCGGTGTGCCTGATGTATTACGGCCAGAAGCGGCACAGCCTGAGCGATAATTTCCTTTCAACGCCCCTGGAGGAAATCAAGGCCCGCCGGGCGGCCTCCCCCTTCTGCGCCCGCTGCCGCGGGCGGGCTATGCATCGCTACTGCGATGTGTATTACAACTGGCCGACAAAGGATTTTTTACCGGAGTGCGGTCAACATGCCGTCAATAGACGTTGAGCAGTTCGCGAGAGTGTTGCAGTAAACGATCCTTTTACCGGAGTGCGGTCAACATGCCTTCAACAGACGGCCAGCAGTGCGTAAGTGTGTACAGTAAACGATCCTTTTACCGGAGTGCGGTCAACATGCCTTCAATAGACGGCCAGCAGTGCGTAAGTGTGTACAGTAAACGATCCTTTTACCGGAGTGCGGTCAACATGCCTTCAATAGACGTTGAGCAGTTCGTGGCGGTTCAGCAAAACGGCGCAAAGCCGCTTTCATTCAGCGCCGCCGCCAGGCCCTCAATTTCCACCAGCCAGCCGGGACGGCAAACCGGCCCTTCCACCACCGCCATGGGCTGATGCCCGAACCTTTCTTCAAAGGCCGGGGCCAGGCGTTTATACTCCGTGGCGTCCCGCAGATACAAAATAATATACTGCATGTTTCCGCAGTTCATGGCGCCTTCATTCAAAAGGTTCTCCACGTTGTGGAGCATGCGTTCGGCCTGTCTGCCAACGTCTGAAGGGTGGACGATCTGCCCGTCTTTGTCGATGCTGGCCGTGCCCGACAGGTGAATATGGCTGCGGTCGCCGAAGTGAACCAGGGTGGCTCTTTCAAAATTTACGCCGTAAACATGGGTGGGGGACAGGCAGTGGAGGGCCTTTAAGTGGCGGGTCTGCGAAGGGGCCAGGCCCACGGTGGCCATGGCCGTCATAAAGGAAAGCATCCAGGGTTCATGGGCCGTGCCTTCAATGCCGGTCGAGGCGATAAAGCGGGTTTGGGGCGTCAGCCCCCTGGCTTCGTAATGGACCCGCCTCATTTTTACCATGCCCTGATAATTGTTGTCTATGTCGCGAATATAATACCAGGTGCGCAGAACGTCGCGCTCCAGCCGCGCGCCGTGGCGCTCCAGATGGGCGTTCATTTTTTCAATGATCCGCCCGGTCTGCGCTTCGGAATCGGCTGCTGAATCAGGAAAATAATTGCCGAAAACCGACCGGTAGCCGCCGTGTTCGACCGTCAGCTCATCACCGTTGGAAGAAGCCTGTTTAACCAGCCCTTCGGCTTTGATATGGTAGGCCATTAAAGCCGCATAATCGGAATTGAGCGGCCTCTGCCCGACACAGAACTTTAACGACCCGCCTTCTTTTTCAATCAGGCCGTGCTGGTTCTGGATATCGCTGAGAAAAAAACGAACCCATATTTCCGAATCCGAATCCAGGCCAAGGTTTGCGGCGGCGGAGACATAGGCTTCTTTCAGGCGTTTGAAAGCGTCTTCAAATGAAGCGGCCCCGGCGACGGTGAGGGATATATAAATTTCAGCGCCGCGCGGGTTTTCAAGCCGCGACACTTTTTCAATGATTTTCATGGACGCTCCTTCAATTCATTATAGCGCCGTTCCACCGTGGCATAAGAGGCGTTCTGCATATAAAACCGCGAATGGGTGTAGGTGACGAAACCTTCCCTGAACGGCAGCTTTCCGATCACTTTTTTTTCAGAGAGAGAAAAAATCAGGTAGGATTCAGGCATCCGAAGTATCAGATACTCTCCGTCGGCAGAGGCGGAAATGGAATTGCAATGGGCGGCCGAAAGGGGCAGCACATAGGGCCGGTTTAAAAAATCGGGATTATCGAAATCAGCCTCGTCATACAGGGAGTCTTCTAAAAATTTATGGATGTGCCAGGCTGTCATGCTTTCGCCGTCGATTATTTCCAGTTTATTCTGATTGGTCACGGCCACCAGAACCTGCCCGCGATAAAGGAATGAGCAATGCTGAATGGTGCGGATAAAGGCCGGGTGGGTATATGTTTTTTCCATTTCAGCGATTCCATCGTTTATGCGCATGCGATAAATCGTTCCGGGGCCGAAGACCAAAACCCCTTTTCCATAAGGCACCAGGCTATGGGTCGAAACATAAAACACATGGGGATCTATAGGGTCCAGCTCAAAGTGGGCCGGGGCCGGATGGGGAATCCGGGTTAAGGAAAATTTGCCGGTCTTGAGATCAAAGGTGCCCATGTCGTCCAGAGGCACCCATTGACGCATTTGCCGCATAATCCGGCTTTCACTTAGGGATGAGGGGTCCACCGGCGGCTTGAAAATGCGCATGGGCGCAAAAACCAGATAACGCCGGTCGCCGCTGATGGTCACCTGATGGGTGCGGTCGGCAAAGTCAAACTCCCCCAGAATTTCGGCCTGCCTTGTTTCCAGGTTCAGTCGCAGGGCCTGGCACCTGACCGTCCGTGACGGATCTTTGATGGCTTCGATCGAATCCTTAAACGGCCACCGGGTTATGTAATAATTGTCTCCAAGGTCGTCAAAATCACCGGTGGAGGCGTATATGTAAGGCTCGTCAAGGTCGTGCCAGTGGATGGTCCGGCCTTCATTGAGACAAACGATTGTGACGTAATAGGAATTATAATACTGGGACACCAGAAAACGGCGCGACGGGGACAACTGAGTGGTGTGGGGCAGACGCTGATGTAATAGATAGCCCAAGTGTGTCGAGCCGATAATGGGGAGGTCGTCCTGCGCCAGGGCGGTGGAAAAGCGGCTCAGGCTCACCGGCAGCGGGGTTTGGGGATGGGTGGCGGTAATGTATCGCTGATTCTGAAAATCTATTATTTCATGCTCGAAATCAAGCCGCCGGAAAGTGGTATTTATGACCATCACAGGTATCGGGGGCAAATCTGTTTTTTCAGGAAACGGCTCTTCGATAATTTGGGGCGGACCTTCATCCTTCATTTCCCTGAACATAAAAGCGGTACGCCAACTGCAGAGCCAGGCTTCGGCCGGTTCATTTCCGATGAATTTCAAGAGGGCCGCGTCAGGGTCGTCAAGCGGCAGCATTACGATCAGACCGGCGGCGTTGTTTTCAGCCAGGAAAGTATCGATGTTGCATGAGGGGTGGCCCTTGAAATCCTTTTCCTGTCCGTAGCTCAGCACGCGGTCGACTTTTATGTCGAGATTTTTTATATATTCCAGAAATAGGCCGCTGCGTTCATCAGTGCCAAATACCGTCACATTTTTTCCCAAAACCGGAGTAAATGCGGTGGCGTCATTTTTTTCGCCGCTAAAAGCGTCAAAAGAGATCAAATCAACTTTCATTGGAAAATCCTTCCGCTCTTAAAAAGTTTTTTTGGGTCAGTTTCCGTGAAAAGCATTTCTCTCTCAGTCCGGCTTGAAAATATAAAACCTCTCCGAATATTACGGAAAGGTTTTTCCATATTATTAAATAATATATGTAAAAATAACAGATTAAGAGAGAGAGAGAGAGAGAGAGAGAGAGAGAGAGAGAGAGAGAGAGAGAGAGAGAGAGAGAGAGCAAACACCACGCCAACATAGGTGCAAAACTATGGAGTTTCAATATTTTTTTATCCGCATATTGCATGAAAAAATCCTGGGTTAAATTTTGGGTGGTTATATACTTTATTAAATTATAAAGCTGATTTGCCTGAAAGTCAAAAATATACGGCCGTTGACCCGATAGCCGAAAAAGATTATTATATGGACTGAATATTACTATGAGAGTATGAGGGGGTGAAGTGTGAATATAAAACCTTCGGCGGCTATTCGCCAGAATTACAATGAAATCGCGGAGCTTTGCCGCTCTACTCGCGAGCCCGTCTACCTCACCAAAAATGGCGAGGGCGACTTGGTGGTTATGGACGTGGAATCCTTTGTCAGGCGTGAAAAAATGCTGAAGCTAAGGGAGGAGCTATTGGCTGTGGAGGAAGACCGCAATTGCGGCCGCGCGGGCTCCAGCCCTGAGGAATTGGAAGCTTATCTGGACAGCTTGATCGGCGGGACGGAAGATGGCGCCGTATAATGTGGTGATTTCTGATCGAGCCCGCCATTTGCTGGGCCGTCAGATAATTTTTCTGGCCCGCGTCAGCCCGTCGGCCGCCCGGCGGGCCAAGGATGAAATTCTGAAAGCCATCCGCTCCCTGTCTCGCAATCCGGCCCGTTTCCCCTTTCTGGAAGCGGAGCACCTCCCGCCTAATAAATACCACAAAATGTTCGTGGAAAACTGGTATTTGGTGCTGTATCAAATCAGGGACCGGAACGTGTATGTCGATTATGTCCTGGACTGCCGCCAGGATTATGGCTGGCTGGTGAAATGAGGCGCGAAGATGGGGGCAAGCCGGTTCTCCACGTCGTCGCCCACTTGGGTGGCGGGGTCGGGCGGGTTTTGCTGAATTATCTTGAGGCCGTTCGCCACGGCCCGCGCCGCCACCGCCTGATGTGCCTTGATTACGCCAACGAAGAGGCCCGCGCCCGCTGCGCCGCCGCCTCCATACCCCTGGCCGACCGGCTTTCCGAACGGCCGGAGGAATTGGCCGGGGCGCTGGCCGAAGCGGCGGCGGCGGTCGTCCATTGGTGGAACCATCCGCTGATGTTTAAGTGGCTGACGGGCGGCCGGTGGCCGGCCGCCCGCGTCCTGATGTGGTCGCACGTTTCCGGGCGGGCCGCGCCCCAGCCCATAACCGAAGCCCTGGCCGCCTTCCCCGATCTTTTCGCCGCGGCTAGTCCGGTGAGCCTGAAGCTCCCCGCGCTGGCGGAAGCCGCCGCCCGGAACCGGGCCCGGCTTTTGTTCAGCACCGCCGGGGTGGGGCATTTGGCCGGGGCCGCGCCAAAGGCGCATCACGGTTTTCGGGTGGGCTATCTGGGGACGGTGGATTACGCCAAAATGCACCCGGATTTCATTGACCTGTGCCTGTCGGCCGGTCTCCCGGAAGCTGTTTTTGCCGTGGCCGGGGGGCCGGAGCATGAAGCCCTGCGCCGGGAAACCGAGCGGCGCGGAGTGGCCCGCCGTTTCGAAATACTTGGCCCGGTGGACGATCCCCAAACTTTCCTCTCGACCCTGGACGTGTTCGGCTACCCCCTGAACCCGGACCATTACGGCACGGGCGAACAGGTGCTGATAGAGGCCCAGGCGGCCGGAGTGCCGCCGGTGGTGCTGGCGGGGGGGGCGGAGGAATACGTGGTGGAGCATGGGGCGACCGGTTTGGCGGCCCCATTGGCGGCCGATTACGGCCCCTGCCTCAAACAGTTGCATGACGAGCCGGAGATGCGGCTGAAGCTGTCGCGGCAGGCGGCCGCGCGGGCCGGGGAGCGTTTCGGCCTGGAAGCGTTCATCGAAAAATTTGAAGCCCTGTTGGCCGAACTAATGGCCTTTCCCAAGGCGGCCCGCCGCTGGCCGGGCCTTTCAGCTCCGCCCCGGCCCTGGGAAATGTTTTTGCTCTCCCAGGGCCGGGCCGCCCCGTTTTTTGAACGAACCCTGGCCGAAGGCCGCCCTCCCGGCCCGGTTCCGCCCGCCTGGCTCTCCAGAAGCCGGGGCACGGTTTTTCACTACGCCGATTTTTTCCCCGAAGACGAGCGCCTGCGGAAATGCGCCGGCCTTCTGGATGGAAACACTATTCTATAATCCATTGACCCGCCGGAGGCCGGGGATTGTTTTGGCCTGGCGGTGGTTCCGGGGGGTCTTTAGTCACGGAGCCAGGCCAAAACAATCCCCGGCTTCCGGCTCCCACTCGGCCAGGCATACTTTCCAGCCCTTTAGAAAACCGAGCAGGCAGCCGCCGGGCAAAAACATTTCTCCCGGCGGCGGTCCCCCGCTTTTCCGTAATCATAACAGCGGTACGGAGCGTCGGTAAGGCAAGATGGAAAAAGCCGTAAACAGAAGCGCCGGGATTGATTCGCCGCCTTCATTTATGTTACTTTGGCGCATAGCGATAAAAGAGGCCACCCCATGAATAACAACGACCCATTGAAACTGTTTTATCAGGAAAAGCAAGAGCGCATCAACGCCCAGGGGCAGGATGCTCCTTTAAAGGCGGCGGCGGACGAATTTACCCGGCTGTCGCTCAAGAGCGGCTACAGCTATAATTTTTCCTGGCTGGGCCGCCCGGTCATCCAGTATCCGCAGGATATGGCGGCCATGCAGGAAATCATCTGGCAGGTCAAGCCGCGTTTGATCGTCGAAACCGGCGTGGCCCACGGCGGCTCGGCCATTTTTCACGCCAGTATGCTGGAGCTGATCGGGGGACCCGGCAAGGTTCTGGCCATTGACATCGATGTCCGGGCCCACAACCGCCCCCTGATTGAAGGCCACCCCATGTCCCGGCGGCTGGAGCTTCTGGAGGGCGACAGCACCGGCCCGGCGGCCGCGAGCCGCGCCCGCGCCCTGGCGGCGGAGGCGGCGGGGCCGGTTATGGCGGTGCTGGATTCGTGCCACAGCCACGGGCATGTTTTGGAGGAACTGGAGCTTTATTCACCCCTGGTGACGCCCGGCAGTTACCTGGTGGTTTTTGACGGATTGGTGGAACAGTTTCCTGAAGAGTCGGTGGCTGCGGGCCGCCCTTGGGGGGCCGGCGACAATCCCCTGACGGCGACG
The DNA here is from genome assembly GCA_023525915.1 of Acetispira formosa (nom. nud.). Taxonomy (GTDB): domain Bacteria; phylum Desulfobacterota; class Desulfarculia; order Adiutricales; family Adiutricaceae; genus Adiutrix. The sequence continues at coordinate 46,635 of CP026658.1, forward strand.
CGCGAATTTTTAAAAACCCACCCGGAATTTGAGGCGGATAGGGATATCGAAAATAAACTCCTCATCACCGCCGCCCCGGAGGGCTGGCTGAAGAGGAAAGGCGGGAGTAGCAACGGTGTATAAATTTGTAATGATTCCAGAGGTATATCCCAGAAGTTTCCAGCTTGAGCCCACCGATCCCTTCCTGGAGACTCTTCAGGCCCTGCCGCCCAAGGCGACGGCCTTCTGCTGCGGCGGTGCCTTTGCCAAAGCCAATGGCCGGTTGTTGGACACACTGCGGAAACAAAAAAGGACGGTCGAGGTGGACAGCCTTGAAAGTCTGGGGCCGGAATGCCTGGTGGTGTCCAGTTTTTTCAATAAATTCAGCCCTACGGAAAAATTTGAGCAAGTGCGCGCCTCCGGGGCCAAAATTCTTTATTATCTGGACTATACCGAGGAAAACGGCTATGTCCCTGATAAGAACGAATATTTCATTTACAGCTCTGAAGCCCAGCTTTTCAGCTGTATGGCCAACGGGCAATTCAGCCTGGATTCTTCCGGCCGTGCTGAGGCCGGGCGGATGGAAGAGGGCGGCGAGGGGGTGGCCGTGGGGCTTCTGCGGCCGCATGACATAACTAAAGGGCGGGACGAGCCGCGTGAGATTCTGCGGCGGAAACTGGCTGAGGCCATGGGCCTGGAATTCAACCCCGACCGCCTCCTGGCCGTTCACTTCACCAATCACAATCTTGATTCGGCGGCTGTGGAACGGGGCCTTATGCGTCTGGCTGAACACTGCGACATTCTGATCAAGCACCATGAAACGCGGGAGGAGGCCATAGTCAAGCTGGAAGGGCCGGGGATATTCAATTACTACAGCCACTATGGCAGCGTCAATCATCATCTGAGCTATCTGGCCCGCTATGCTGCCGACGTGGCCTTGATAGGCTGCTTCAGCGGGGCCGCGCCCACCACTTTGATGATGGGCACGAAAATGATCCCGGTGTTTACGCAAAAAGTTTTCGCTACCGGCAAGGCCCGGGAGGCGGGTGCCTATAGCAGTTTTTCCACGGAAATGCGCAACCCTTTCCGGGTGGTGACCCTGAAAATAAGCGACTGTCTGCCCCCTGTTTCCCTGGAGGCGACCGAGATGCTCTGGGAACGCATTAACGACGCCGCTTACTGGGAAAGATATAAGGCCGAACTTTCGAGCATACAAAAGGCAGCCCTGGGGAGTTTTCTTTTGGGCCCGGCGGCTTTGAAACGCGCTCAGGCCTTTATTGTGCGGCTGATGCAAAACGGCTCCTTTTTCGCTCCGGGCACCAATAAACTGGTCATGATTCGGCCGCTGTTGTCCGTCAACGTCGGGAACCCGCTGTAGTGATTTGTAAAAAATTATTGTTGTCTGATTTTGGCTTAAAAATTGCTTTACTAAAACTTCAGGTTTATATGAAGCAGTTTTTTCCCAAGGAGTCAGCCATGTTTCCCGGCCGCAGTAAAGCTGAAATGTTGTCGTATCTGTCGGAGGAGGGTTTTCCCGTCCCGGCCCTGACTTTTTTCACCCTCGGTCAGTGGCGCGAGTCTCCTGATGAATGTTTGAATAAAATCGAAAAACTCGGGGCCGGCCTTTTGGCTGTCCGCTCCAGCTCCCGTAGCGAAGACGGGCTGGAAAGCTCTCTGGCCGGGGCCTTTGAAAGTCTTTTAAACATCCCGGCCTGGCCGCCGGAGCCTCTTGCCGCGGCCATTGACGAAGTGGGCGCGGCCCTGGAAAGCGGCGATGATCAGATTCTGATCCAGAAAATGGCGGAAAACGTTATCATGAGCGGCGTTCTCATGACCCGCTCCTTAGATGACGGCTCGCCCTACTATGTCGTTAATTACGACGACGCCAGCGGCCGCACCGACACCGTCACCAGCGGGCGCGGGGTCAGTAAAACCGTTTATGTCCATCGGGGAGTCCACTCCGACGATTTTGACTCCCCGCGTCTGTCGGCCGTGGTGGCCCTGGCCCGGAAGCTGGAAGCCCTCTTCAGCGGACAGCCCCTGGACATGGAATTCGCCGTTGACGCGAACCTGGAAGTTCACCTTCTCCAGGCCCGCCCCATCTGCACCACCCGCCACTGGGCGGCCGATATCGAGAAAAACGTCAATGCCCATATCGGGCATGTGGCCGAGTTCGTCGGCCAATTGATGACGCCCCGGCGGGGCCTCTTCGGCAGCCGCTGCATTCTGGGCGTCATGCCCGACTGGAACCCGGCTGAAATGATCGGCATCCACCCGCGCCCTCTGCCCCTGAGCCTTTACCGCGAGCTGATAACCCGCCGCGTCTGGAGCCAGGGGCGCGAACTTATGGGCTACCGGGCGCTGCCGCCGGTGGAATTGATGGTTTCGGTGGGCGGGCGGCCGTATATTGACGCGCGGGCCAGCTTCAATTCCTTCCTCCCGGCGGGCCTGCCGGACGCTATGTGTGAAAAGCTGGTCGAAGCCTGGCTGGACCGGCTGGACCACAACCCAATGCTCCACGACAAGGTGGAATTCGAAATCGTGCCCACCGTGCTGGAGCCGGGCTTTGAGGAAGTGGTCAAAAATCGCTATCCCGGCCTTTTAAGCGAAGCCGAACTGGTGGAATACCGGGTGCGCCTGTCGGACCTGACGGGCCGGGCCATGAGCCCCTCCGGCAGCCTGGACCGGGCTCTGGGCGACATCGAGCGTCTGCGGGCCCTGCAGGAGGCCAGCCTTTCGACGGAACGCCGGGCGGCCGAAAATCTGGGCCAGTTCGATCTGGCCCTGAAAATCGCGGAAAGCCTGGAGCAGTGCCGCACCCTCGGGACGCTCCCCTTCGCAGTGGCGGCCCGCCACGGCTTTATCGCGGAAACCTGGCTGAGGGGGGCCGTGCGTTTGGGCGTTCTGTCGCCTGAGCGGGTGGAGCGGCTGAAGCGCTCGGTCAAGACCGTGAGCGGGGAGCTGACGCGGGATTTTCAGGCCGTTCTGGCCGGGCGCATGCCCCGCCGGGCCTTCCTGCGTCTTTACGGCCACCTCCGGCCCGGTGCCTATGATTTGATGTCCCCCTCTTATCGCGAGCGCGAAGACCTTTTCGACGCGCCCCCTTTGCCCATTCCTGAATACGCGGCCGGGCTGGGTCGTCAGTCCTTTGTCGGCGAAGGTTTTGGGGCCGAGACCCGCTTCGGCCTGACCGAGACGGAGCAAAAGGGCCTGGAAGGCCTTTTCCTGGCCTCCGGCCTGTCCATCGGGGCCGAAGGTTTTGTGGAGTATGTGAAAAAAGCCGTGGCCGGGCGGGAATACGCTAAATTCATCTTCACCCGCCACCTCGACCACATCCTTTATCTGGTTGAGCTGTGGGGACGGCGGCTGGATTTCAGCCGCACTGATTTGACCAACATCGCCATAAGCGATATTTTATCCTCCGTCTTCCAGCCGCTCCCGCTGGAAGGCCGCGAGTATTTCCGGGAACGGCTGGCCGCCGGGGGCCGCGACCACGCTTTGGGCCGTTCGTTCAAGCTGTCGTATCTCATCCGCTCACCGCGCGACGTCTATATCGTCCCTCAGCACCGCAGCGAACCCAACTTCATCGGCAGCGGCAAAGTGACGGCCCCCGCCGTTCACCTGGACCCCGGCGCGCCCACCCCGGACCTGGGCGGGGCCATTGTCTGCATCGACAGCGCCGACCCCGGCTACGACTGGATTTTCACCCGCAACATTGCCGGGCTGGTGACGCGCTACGGCGGGACCAATTCCCACATGGCCATCCGCTGCGCGGAATACGGCCTCCCGGCGGCCATAGGCTGCGGTGAAATGATTTTTGAGACGGCCATAAAAAGCGAGCGCCTGACCCTGGACTGCGCGGCCCGGAGCCTGACTCCGGCCGGCCTTGTGCCCGCCGCCGTCCCTCCGGCCGGCCGCCTGGCTGAAATTCTGCCGTGACGCGCCTTCCGCTTATCGGCCTGACCCAGCGCCTGACGGCCGTCGAGCCGCACGGCGAGCGCCGCGATAGCCTGGCCCGCGACTGGCTGGGCTTCATGAAGGCCCTGGCGCTGCCCTGGCTGGCCCTGCCCAACGATGCGGAGACGGCTCTGGATTTGGCTGCGCGTTTCGATTTGGGGGGGCTGATCCTCACCGGCGGCGAGGACATGGGGGTTTATCCCGAACGTGATGAAACCGAAGCCGCGCTCCTGTCCTGGGCGCGGGAAACGGGCCGCCCGGCGGTGGGGGTCTGCCGGGGTTTTCAGTTCATGTGGCAGTGGCTTGGGGGCGGCCTGGCCCCGGTGGAGCGGGCGGCCCACGTGGCCGTGCGCCACGAAATAGTTATGGCCGATGGAACGCGGCGTATGGTAAACTCCTATCACAATTTCGCCCCGGAAGCGGGGGGTGCCCGCCCGATGACTCCCCTGGCCCGATGCGCGGCCGACGGCAATCTGGAAATGGCCGGATGCGGCAAATTTTTAGGGCTGATGTGGCACCCGGAACGGGAGCCGCAACCGGCGGCTGAAGACCTGATCATCTTTGATTTTTTGAAAAGGCAAACAGAGGCATAACATGAAAGCCGTAATTCTGGCCGCCGGGCGCGGCTCGCGCCTTAAACGGCACACCGACGATCTTCCCAAATGCCTGACGGAGCTGGCCGCGCGTCCGCTTCTTTATTGGCAGCTGGAGGCTTTGAGCCAGGCCGGGGCCGGGGAAATCGCCGTGGTGTCGGGATATCAGAGCGGGAAAATCAAAGAGCTGGCGGGCAGCGGTCCCGCCCCGTTCACGGCCCTGGAAAATGTCCGCTGGGCCGAAACCAACATGCTCGCCAGCCTTTTATGCGCCGCCGATTGGGCCGGGGGCGAGGAATGCCTGATAAGCTATTCCGATATCGTCTATCCGGCGGCTCATGCGCGGCAGCTCATGGGCGATAAAAATCCGGTGGCCCTGACCTATGACCTTCAATGGGAAAAGCTGTGGAGCCTCCGAAGCGGCGGCGACCCTTTGTTCGACGCGGAAACTTTCCGGGCCGAAGGGGGCCTGTTGAAAGACATTGGCCTGAAACCGCAAAGTCTGGATGAAGTGCGCGGCCAGTACATGGGCCTTTTAAAGCTGACGGCGACCGGCTGGCGCATCTGGCTGGAAACCTGCCGCGCAATGGGCCAGGCTGTAGACAGGACTGACATGACCGGCTTTTTGCGGAAACTTCTGGCCGAAGGGGTTAAGATAGGGGCCGTGCCCGTAAGCGGGGCCTGGTGCGAGGTAGATACGGACGGCGATTTGGAAAAATACGAAGCGGCCCTGGCCGCCGGAAATTTCAGCCACGATTGGCGTTGAGACCAGGGGGAGACAGGTGGAGAAAATCGCGGCCATTAATTATATGGCCTCCGGCCGTTTCGCGGAGCCTATTCTCCGCGGGCTTGGGGATGAAGCCGTTTTTTACTGCGGCCCCGTCAAGGACGACCGCCAGAGGGCAACTGTTGAAGCTTTTAAAAAATCCGGGGTGGAAGTGGTTATCAATAATTATGATAAAGCCCTGAAACATAAATTTTTCCTGATGGACAGCGCCCACAAGCTGAACATCAACAGCCCCGTCCGCCCGGAGATCCCCGGCCTGATCAGAAAGCTGGAAGGCGAAGGGGCGCGTTTTATCCACTACACCCACAATAGCGGATTCGCCATCCCTAATGTTTTGTTCGGCCCCCAGGATTACATCCTCTGCCCGTCAGAGGCCTTTCTCGCCTCCACGGTGGGTGGGGGCAAATTTATTTTTGACGGCAACGGCCAGCCGATTATGGGCAAGACCCCTCAGGGGAGCGAGGCGGTGGTGACCGGCCTGGGCGCGGCCGATTTCAGCGTCGAACAGGATTTTGACAAAAAGGCCGAACTTAACAATGCCGCCGAACAATTGGGCCTGAAGCTGAACCCTGATTTGCCGACGATTCTCTATCTGGTGGATTTCCGGTTTGAAAAAGGGGAAATGGAAACGGCCTGCCAGGCCCTGGCCCAAAAGGCCAATGTGATCATTAAAAACCAGGGCCCGGCCATTCCCGAGGAGGGCCTGACGGCCCTGGACATTGAAGGCGAAAACATTTTTTACTTTGCTGAGCGCCGGGACACCAACAACGCTTTCTACCGCCTGCGTCAGGCGGTGGACTGCACCGTGGTCAGTTTCATATCCGGCGGCTTTGTCACCAACGTTATGCTGGGTCTCAGAACAATACCGGTATATTCGACAACTGTTGTGCGGGATATGCCTCCGCACCGTTATAACTACACTTATTTCCTGCGCGATTTCGGGGGCCTGAACATCCAGTTGAACTATTGGTTCGCGCCGCTGCCGCTGGCCGCACCGGAGCTTCTGGCCAGGCGCCTGGACGATGAGGTTTACTGGCAAAGGTACGACCGGGAGATAGAGACGGTTCAGCGTTTTACTTTCGGCGAATACTTTCTGGGCCGGGAAGCAGTTGAGCGGGCGGTGTTTTTCATCCGGCGGCTTCTGCGGGTCAGATCTTTCGCCCCGTCCGTTTTGCCGGAAGGCGGGGGCATGAAAAACGGCCCCATCTATCGCCCGCCCTGCCCGGTGGCGCTCTGAGACCGGATAGCCCGAAAAATTTGAACAAGATCGGAGATTTTTATGAAACACGGAGATTTCACCAATCTGGCCGCCAATTACGCCAAATACCGCCCCGGCTATGCGCCGCTGGTCCTGGAGGCCATTGGCGGGCTGCTGCCGGAGGCCGCCCGCGCGGCCGATGTGGGAGCCGGAACGGGGCTGTGGTCGCGCATGCTCCATAAGGCCGGGATGAGGGTGACGGCCGTGGAGCCCAACGAGGCCATGCGTCGCCAGGGACAGGAACTTTTGCCGCATCTGACCTGGGCCGACGGGTCGGCTGAAGCCACCGGCCTGGATTCCGGCCTCTATGATCTGGTGACCATGGCTTCCTCTTTTCACTGGCCGGATTTCAATTCAGCCGTTAAAGAATTTGAGCGCCTTTTAAAGCCGGGCGCTTATTTCGCGGCATTGTGGAACACCCGCGACATCACCGGCGATCCGCTCCTGGAAGACATCGAAGCTAAAATTTATGAGTTGACCCCCGGCATGAAGAGGGTGTCGTCGGGCCGCTCGGAATTCTGCGACGGGCTCACCTCCCGGCTGGAATCCTCTGGAGTTTTTTCAGATGTGCTCTACCTGGAAGGCCATCACGTTGAGCTGCAAACGCCGGAGCATTACCTGGGCCTGTGGGAATCCGTCAACGACATCAGGGTGCAGGCGGGTGAAGACAACTTCGCTGTTTTTCTGAATTATGTCCGTGAGAAGACAAATGGTCTGCCGCACATTGCGGCCCGCTATAAAACGCGGTGCTGGCTGGCCCGGAAGGGCGGCTGAGTTTTGGGCCAAAACGGGCGCGTCATCTGGATAACCGGCCTTTCCGGCGCGGGCAAAACCACTTTGGCCCGTGCCCTTCTGCCGCTTTTGCCCCAGCCGCGCGTTTTATTGGACGGCGATGAAATGCGCGAAGCCCTAGGGCTTCTGGCGGGCGGCTATGAGCGCGAAGACCGGCTGAAACTGGCCCTGACTTATTCGCGGCTCTGCAAATTAATGGCCGAACAGGGCCAGACGGTGGTCTGCGCCACCATTTCCATGTTCCATGAAGTCCATGATTGGAATCGCGCTCATCTTCCAGGCTATTTTGAGGTCTTTTTGAACCCGCCCGCCGAAACCACCCTGGCGCGGGACTATAAAGGCGTCTATCAGCCGGGGCGCGGCCCGGTTACGGGGGGCGCCCTCCGGCCCGAGTTTCCGCGAAACCCGGAATTGATCCTGACCGATCCGGCCTGCCCTCCCGAAACGGCGGCCAGACTGATTGTCGAATCGGTCGGCCCATAGCGGCCAGGGCGGGTGTCTGTGGAAACCGCATTGACCCCCGGCTTCCGGCTCCCACTCGGCCGGGCGTACTTTCCAGCCCTTTAGAAAGCCGAGCAGGCAGCCGCCGGGAGAAATGTTTTTGCCCGGCGGCGGTTACCGGCTTTTCCGAATATTCAATTTTTCGGAATGAAGTTGAAAGACGGCTCAGGCAGGGTAATCAGTTCGCCCAGTTTTAAATTGAAATCTTCCGGCATGGCGGCAATGCCGGAATCGGAAGTGAAGGTCATTTCGCCTATGTAGATTTTATCGCGGACAATAAAGCAATCCACCCGCACGAATGGGAAACCAGCTGAAAGTTTTTCGGCCAAAGCCAGCATTTCTTCCAACTGGCGCGGCCGCGGCGGGCTGTCGGCTCCGGTCGGGAAATGAATGCCGGCCGGCTGGCGGTTCCAGCCGGCGTCAAAAACATCCCTGGTGTGGGTGCCCAGCCGGGATTTTCCCCGCTCCACCCACAGATACAGCGCCCGGCCCCCGAAGCAGAGTATTTTGTAATCAAATATTTCCGCTTCATCGCCGATATATTCCTCCGCTATTATTTTCGGCCTGATGCCGGCATAGTGCAGTTCGAGGCCGGAGTAAAAGCCGTAATTCAACCCCATCCAACGGTTGAACATAAATTCGGCCCGCCCCAGATCAAAGGAGCCATGCAGCCCCTTCAGCACCGGGCCGCTGCCGTCCGACAGCATATACCAGCCGGAGCCGTGGTTGGTTTTGAGGGCGAATTTTTTCGGCAGTTTTTGGAAATCTATTTCCGAAAAACGGTTCCACACCCCTAAAAGCGGCGTCAGACGCTCCGGCCCGGCCTTGTCGGCCAGCCACTCGCGGGCCAGATATTTGTCGGCCAGGCGCGTTTTCAGGGCCGTGGAGTCATACAGCTTCAGCCACTGTATTTTTTCATTGAAAGTGCGCGGCTCGTCGAGGTTCAGCTCCCGGCCGGTTTTTAAAAAATACCAGCTTTCCAGGGCCTGTCTGTATCTCTCGGCCGGTATAGTTTTGTGGTAATAATAAGTGTGCAGATAGCGGACGTAATCCAATTCGTCCACAAGGCCGCGCACCTCTTCTTTCAGGGTTTCGACTTCGGCTTTCAATTTTTCAAGCTCAGGCATGGTCGGGTTTCCTTTCGGATTTTTTTTATCGTAAGCATAGAACTCCTTTCTTCGTCTGTCAATGTTGTTGCGTTTGTGATATTATATATTCTTATTGGCATGATAAATGCTAAATATTTCATAAAGAAGTTTAGAATTGTTGAGGCTCAAGAGTAATGATTGGCGGAAATAATTCAATGAGAGATTTATTGAAAATAAACGCAATATGCCGCGTTTTGGCTTGTTGTTTGCTCTCTCTCTCTCTCTCTCTCTCTCTCTCTCTCTCTCTCTCTCTCTCTCTCTCTCTCTCTCTCTTAACTACTTATATTTATATATTGGCGTTAAAGAACGGCCGGGCGTTTCCATACCTATTGGATATGCCCGGCCGTTTTATTTTAATTATTGTGCATTGGGGAGTTATCCATGAGGTGCCTTATCGTTCTTCCGCATTTATGCGAGAGAAGTTTTTCTTACATAATACCGCAAGGGTTGGCCGTTATTTCCGCCGTGGTGAAAAGAATTGAGGCCGTTGAACGCTTCACCCTTAATTTGAACTATCCTGAATTTTACCGGAAAAAAGCCAGACAGGCCGAAGCGGTGCGGGCCGCGCTTGGCGAATATAAACCAGATGTGGTCATGAGCGGCGGGCAGGTCGATAATTTTAAAGACATGTTTGCCATTTTTGAAACAGTTAAGGCCTATGACGAAAATATAATAACCGTGGCGGGCGGCCTTTTGATATCCGGCGCTCCGGCCCCGGCCATGGAGGCCCTTGAGAATGTTGATTACGGAATAGTCGGTGAAGGCGAACTGACCGTGGCGGAGCTCTTGACAGCCATAAAGGCCGGGGCTTCCGCCTCACAGATGGAAAAAGTTCACGGATTGGTCATCAAGCGCGAGACAGGCTTTATCCTCACCCCGCCCAGGGCCTTGATCACCGATTGGGCCAAAGACATTCCCTGGGCCGATTATGACAGTTTCGGCCGCGGCGAGATAAATTCCCAGGCTATTTCAAGAGCGGATTATCCCGGCTTTTCAGCAATCCGCATAAATTCGACCCGTGGTTGTGTGGCCAGATGCACGTTTTGTTATAATCCTTTTTCAAACCGGCTGAGGCTCAGGCCGCTGGATGATTTTTTCGCCGAACTTGACCAGCTTACTCAAAAATATGGGAAAACCAGCATCCATATCTGCGATGATATGCTGGCCACATCAAAATCCAGGCTCAGAGAGTTTTGTTTGAGAATGAAAGAAATGGAGCTTTCCAGTTGGCTGGTTTTTCTGAGAGTGCCGCAGGTCGATTCGGAAACCATAGGCTTATTGGAAGAGGCCGGGTGTGAAGAGTTGTTTTTAGGGCTTGAGAGCATCCATGATTCAACTCTGAAGAGCATGGACAAAAAGATAACCTTCAAGCAGGCTGAAGAAGCTTTGCGAGTGCTCGGTGAATCAAAAATAAAAACATACAGCCAAATAATATTCGGCGATCCGGTTGAGGACTACCAAATGGCCCTGGAAGGCATCAGGTGGCGCGACAGCGCGGGGCTGCCGGAAAATATTTATATATCATATATGATGCTGATGATCGCGCCTGGTTCTCGTCTGTACCAGAAAATGGTGTCGGAGGGAAAAATAAAGGATGAAGTGGAATATATAAGAAACTATTCATCGATGAAATATATGAATATTTCCAAAATGACTAATGATGAATATTTTGATATATATGACAGAATAAGGGGTTTTGAAGCCGACCACGGAGAAAGGTCGGTTCAGGTTGAATACAATTTCAGGGCGGAACAGAAAAAAGCCGCCTGGATATGCCGCAAATGCGGCCAAAAGGCGGAGAAAACATTTCCTCTCAGGTATTTGCAGTGCATGTGCTCTCATTGCGGCACGGTTGCCGATATCCCGGAAATGAAGCCAATGGGACCGGAACTCATCGCCCCCGATAGGCTGAAGGCCAATATCGAAGCCCTTCTGGCTCGCCACAGCTCCATCGTCTTCTGGGGAGCGGGGCAGTTTTTGAAAATGATCCCGGAAGACCTTTTGCGGGGTGGAAATATAATCCTGGCCGATAAAGCCGCCGCCGGGAATGAATACGCCGGGAAAACCATAAAATCAACAGATGAAATCGCCGCTCTTGAGCCGGGCTGCATCGTGGTGTCGGTTATTCCGGCCACCCGCGCCAGCCGCGAAATTTACGCGGCCATTGATGAAAAATTCCCAAGCGTCAAAGAATGCCCCAACCTGTGGGAACTCAACTTTCGGAGCCTTGGCTGAGGCGGTCTGAAAGCAGGTCGATAAAGCCGCCCCCCCTTATTCCAGGCCTGAACATAAGCCGTAATTCCAACCCATCCACAAGGCCGGACCCCTCTTCTTTAAGGGTTTCGGCCTGGCTTTTTTTATTGTAAGATAGAACCCCTTTCTCCACCTGTCAATGTTGTTGCGTTTGTGATATTATATCGTCTTGTTGGCACGATAAATGCTAAAAGATTTTATGAAAAAGTTGAAAACTGTTGAGGCTCAAGAGCAATGATTGGCGAAAATAATTCAATGAGAGATTTATTGAAAATAAACGCAATATGCCGCGTTTTGGCTTGTTGTTCTCTCTCCCTATCTCTCTTAGTTTATTCTTACTTATTAGTATTAAAAAATGGCCCGGCCTTTCCTTACCCATGGGAAACGCCTGGTTGTTTCATTTGGAGGTTTCATAAATGAGATGTCTTCTCATTCTTCAGCATTTATGTGAGAAAAAATACTCTTACATAATACCGCAGGGAGTAGCCATCATTTCCGCTGTGGTGAAAAAAATCGAAGGGGTTGAACGCTTCACCCTTAATCTGAACTATCCTGAATTTTACAGGAAAAAAGACAGACAAGCCCAGGCTGTGCTGGCCGCGCTCGACGAATATAAACCCGATGTGGTTATGTGCGGCGGGCAGGTCGATAATTTTAAAGACATGTTTGCCATTTTTGAAACAGTTAAGGCCTATGACGAAAATATAATAACCGTGGCGGGCGGCCTTTTGATATCCGGCGCTCCGGCCCCGGCCATGGAGGCCCTTGAGAATGTTGATTACGGAATAGTCGGTGAAGGCGAACTGACTGTGGCGGAGCTTTTGACGGCCATAAAAGCCGGGGCTTCCGCCTCACAAATGGAAAAGGTCCACGGATTGGTCATCAAACGTGATGGAGGTTTTATTTGTACCCCGCCCAGAGCCTTGATCACCGATTGGGTCAAAGATATTCCATGGGCTGATTATGACAGCTTCGGTCGAGATGAGATCGTCTCCAAAGGTTTCAAAATATCTGACTATCCGAATTCCACCACTTTGTATATGACGTCGACCCGTGGCTGTGTGGCTAAGTGCACATTCTGCTACAACCCGTTTTCCGGTAAATTGAGGCTCCGGCCGCTGGATGATTTTTTTGGTGAACTGGAAAACCTCATTCAAAAATACGGTAAAAGGTATGTCTTTATTTGTGATGACCTGTTTGCCGTTTCCACCGCCAGAGTCAGAGATTTCTGTTTGCGGATGAAAGAATTCGAGCTGAATTCCCTTTGGATGGTTTTTTTAAGGGTGCCGCAGGTCAATTCGGAAAATTTGCGCTTATTGGAAGACGCGGGATGTGAAGCTTTGGCTTTCGGGTTTGAAAGCATTCATGACACGGTTTTACAGAGCATGGAAAAAAAGGTGAACTTCAAACAGATTGAAAAAGCCCTGCATCTGGCCCGTGATTCAAAGCTGAATATAGCCGCCGCCATAATAATCGGCGATCCGGCGGAGGATTATGAAATGGCCTTGGAGAGCATTAAGTGGCGAGACCGCGCGGGACTGCCGAAGAATGTCTTAATAAAGTATACGATGCTGATGATCATGCCCGGTTCACGTCTGTACCATAAATATGTGAAGGAAGGGAGAATAAAGGATGAAGTGGAATATATAAAAAATTATTCCACCATGGGTTTTATGAATGTTTCAAAAATGACGGACGATGAATATTTTGACATATATGACAGGATAGCGAGTTTTAATGAGCCAGGCGCCGCTATTGATTCAAATAATCTTCAATTCGAATATAATTTTCGAGCGGAAGATAGAACTGCCACCTGGACTTGCCACGTTTGCGGCAAAACGGCGCGGAAGGTTTATTCCATCAGGGAGATTCAGGGGCAGTGTCCCCACTGTGACGCGATTGTCAGCCTTCCGCGTTTGGAATCGCTGAATCCCGAGCTTATTGAATATGACAGGATCAAGGCCAACATTGAAGCTCTTCTGGCCCGTCACGGCTCCATCGTGTTCTGGGGGGCGGGACAATTTTTGAAAACGATCCCGGAAGATTTTTTGCGGAGTGAAAATATAATCCTGGCCGACAAAACCGTCGCCGGGAATGAATACGCCGGGAAAACCATAAAATCAACAGATGAAATCGCCGCCCTTGAGCCTGGCTGCATCGTGGTGTCGGTAGTTCCGGCCACTCCCGCCAGCCGCGAGATTTACGCGGCCATTGATGAGAAATTCCCGAACCTTAAAGAATGCCCCAACTTGTGGGAACTCAACTTTCGGAGCCTTGGCTGAGGCGGTCTGAAAGCAGGTCGATAAAGCCGCCCACCGTGGTCATCCGGGCCAGCTGGCTGGGCTTCATCTGGATATTGAAGCGCTGCCCTATTTCAATGCACAGGCGCACATGCTCCAAAGAACGCCAGTCCGGCAGGTCGTCGGGCGAGGTTTCCTCCGTCAGTTCCACTTCGTCGTCTTCGAAGACGGCCTGGAATATTTTGGTGAGTTCGTTGATTATTTGGTCACGGTTCATTTTTTCACCTCTAGAATTTTTAGGAGATTGTACCATGTTTAAGCAAAGGCCGCAAAAAGTTGTCCTCTTTCTCTGCCTGGTTCTGTTCTGCCTGTCTTCGGCCGCCGCTTCAGCCGAAGAGGCGGTGCGGATGGGTTTTCAAAAATCCTCCACCCTGATGATTCTCATCAAAAACCGGGGTTCGCTGGAAAAGGCCCTGGCCCCCTTGGGGGTCGAGGTCCAGTGGCACCAGTTCGTTTCGGGCATGCCCATGATGGAGGCCGCCCGCGCCGGTCAGCTGGACGTCACCGCCGACGTGGCCGACACCATCACCCCCTTCGCCCTCAGTTCCAACGCGCCGCTGACCTTCTTCCTTCAGGAGCGGCCCTCCCCGGAAGCCCAGGCCCTTTTGGCGCTCAATGATTCGCCCGTCAAGACGGTGGCGGATTTGAAGGGCAAAAACATCTGCCTGACCAAAGGGGCCGGGGGCCATTACCTGGTCATGGCCGAACTGGAAAAGGCCGGGCTCGATTACAACAAAGACGTGAAAATAGCCTATATGGCCGCCACCGATTGCCGGGCCGCCTTCATGACCGGGGCCGTGGCCGCCTGGTCGGCTTACGACCCCTTCCTTTCGGCCACAATGGCCCAGGGTGTGGCGCGGGTCATCTCCGACGGCCGCCGGGCCGGGGCCGACTATCACCGCTTTTACCTGACCGCCTCCGATTACGCCGCCAAACGGCCGGATGTCCTTAAGGTTATTTTTGACGAATTGAAAGAAACCGGCGACTGGGTCAAGGCCAATCCGGAAGAGGCGGCCGAACTGATAGCCCCGGTACTGGGCTTTGACCTGGAAACGGTGAAAATGCTCAACGACCATCGCAGTTACGATATTGACTTGGTGGATCAGGCGGCGGTGGACGGCCAGCAGAAGCTGGTGGACGCTTTCGCCCTGATTGAAGTTTTGCCGGAACGCTTCAACGTGTCCGACAAAATTAAAATATGGGAAGGCCGATAGTGGCCGCCGCCGGGCGCAGCCGTTTCTGGCCGTGGCTTCTGCCGGTGCTGCTGGTGGCGGCCTGGCAGGCCGGTTCCTCCTGGGGCTGGATTAACCCCTTAATCCTGCCGTCGCCGTGGGCGGTGGCGCTCCGGGGCCTTAAAATGGCCGGAAGCGGCGAACTGTGGACCCATCTGGGCATAAGCTGCCTCCGGGCCGTGGGCGGCTTTGCCGTCGGCGCGGCCCTGGGGCTGTCGCTGGGCTTTCTCACCGCCACCTTCCGGCGGCTGGAGCTGCTTCTGGATTCTTCGCTCCAGATGTTCCGCACCATTCCCCACCTGGCCCTGGTGCCCATGGTTATCATCTGGTTCGGAATAGGCGAGGAGGCCCGCCTCTTCCTGATCGTCTGCGGGGTGATGTTTCCCATCTACCTCAACACCTTCCATGGCATCCGGGCCGTAGACCCCCAACTGGTCGACATGGGCCGCGTCTATGGGCTGAACCGTTGGCAGTTGTGGCGGCAGGTGATCCTGCCGGGCGCGCTCCCGTCGATTCTGGTGGGGGTGCGCTTTTCCTTAGGGGTGATGTGGATGACCCTGATCGTGGCTGAAACCATTGCCGCCGACAGCGGCATAGGCTACATGTCCATCAACGCCCGCGAACTGATGCAGACTGACGTGATGGTCCTGTCCATCCTCCTTTACGCGCTTTTAGGGAAACTGGCCGACGTTCTGGCCCGCGCTCTGGAGCGCCGCTGGCTGGCCTGGCGGCCGCTGGACCGGGAGGCGGCCTGATGGCGATTGGCGCGCGAGGGGTGCGGGTGGAAATCCGCGACCTGTATAAATCATACGGCGGCGGCCCGGTTCTGGAGGGGCTGAGCCTGACCCTGGAAGCCGGTCAGTTCGCGGCCATAGTGGGCCGCAGCGGCTGCGGGAAAAGCACCCTCCTGAGGCATTTGGTTGGCCTGGAAGCGCCGGACTCAGGCCGGATAGCGGTGGACGGCGAACTGCGCACATCCATGAACGAGAACACCCGCGTCATGTTCCAGGAAGACCGTCTGCTCCCCTGGAAAACGGTTTTGGAAAATGTGGCCCTGGGCCTTCCGGGTCAGGCCGGGGCGGCCGCCCTGTCCTGTCTGGCCGACGTGGGGCTGGCCGACCGGGCCGGGGACTGGCCTTCGAAGCTGTCGGGCGGCCAGCGTCAGCGGGTGGCCCTGGCCAGGGCCCTGGCCCATTCGCCGCGTCTGTTATTGCTGGATGAGCCTATGGGCGCGCTGGACGCCCTGACCCGGCGGGAGATGCAGAGGCTGTTGGAAAAGCTGTGGCTGGAAAACGGCTTCACCATCCT
Organism: Acetispira formosa (nom. nud.); assembly: GCA_023525915.1. Taxonomy (GTDB): domain Bacteria; phylum Desulfobacterota; class Desulfarculia; order Adiutricales; family Adiutricaceae; genus Adiutrix. The sequence continues at coordinate 62,743 of CP026658.1, forward strand.
TTTAGTGACCCATGACGTTTCAGAGGCCGTGGCTCTGGCCGACCGGGTCGTCTGGCTGGAGGGAGGGCGCGTGGTCCACGACCTTTCTATCGGGCTGGACCGGCCCCGGCAGCGCGATCAGCTTGATTTTGTGAAACTGGAATCGGAAGTGTACGGCTGGATAACGGCCGGGGAGAAGGGAGAAGAAATGGCGTCAGCGGCCGTCTGCGAAAATTTTAGGGATTTGATGGAAAAACGCGCCCGGGAAAACCCTTCAAAAGTGTTTGCGGTTTCCGGCGACAGCGGGACGGAGCAGACTTACGGCGGCCTTCTGGCCGACAGCCGCAAGCTGGCCTGGCTTTTAAAGGAGCGCGATTTGGGGCCAGGCGGACGGGCGGCCATGATGCTGCCCGGCGGCTGGCCGGGGGTGACGGTTTTTCTGGGGATCATGGCCGCGGGGTTCACGGCGGTGCCGCTGGGCCTTTCAGCCAGCGCCGAGCAGTTGGCCTACGTCCTGAAAAATTCCGGCAGCGCTCTGGTTTTCGCGGACCCCAAGTTCACGGAGATTCTGCGCGAGGCCGCCTCCCTGACCGGTCGGAGCCTGGCCATAGAAGAAGTGCCGGAAAGCGGCCCCATGCCCTGGAGCCATTTTGATTCCCGGCCCGATTGGCCAGAAGCAACCTCCCCGGAGCCGGAGCGGGAGGCGCTGGTGATCTACACTTCAGGCACGACAGGCCGCCCCAAGGGAGCGCGGCTGTGCCACCGGGGCCTGCTGATAGGGGCGGAAAATGTGGCCGCCTCCCACGATTTAGGGCCGGACGACCGGGTTCTGGCGGCGCTGCCCTTCAACCACATCAACGCCCTGAACGTGGCCATCCTGGCCCCCTTCTGTTCCGGCGGCTCCCTGGTTCTGCAAAAGGCCCACGACCCCTGGAACTATTGGAGCACGGCCGCCGCTTACGGCTGCACCTGGCTCAACGCCGTGCCCACCATCATCGCCATGATTTTAATGGCCCCCGATCCGGGGCCGGAGACTGACCTGTCGCGCGTGCGGTTCTGCCGATCGGCCTCCGCTCCCCTCTCGCCGGAGCACCATCACGAATTCGAAGAACGCTTCGGCATAGGCATAGTCGAAACCATGGGCATGACCGAGATGTCGGGCACAGTTCTGACCAACCCCATGAAGGGCCGGAAAATCGGCAGCGCCGGGCGGGCCCTCAAGGTCGAGAACCGCATCGTCGACGTTCAGACCGGGCAGACTCTGGATCACGATGAAGAGGGCGAAATCCAGTTCCGGGGGCCCAACTTGATGCTGGGCTATCTGGATGACGCGGAGGCCACGGCTAAAGTTCTGACCGAAGACGGCTGGCTGCGCTCGGGCGACCTGGGCCGCCGCGATGCCGACGGTTTTTACTTCATCACCGGCCGCCTGAAGGAGATCATCATCAAAGGCGGGGAAAACATCGCCCCCAGGGCCGTTGACGAAGTTCTGCTGCGCCACCCGGCGGTGCTGTCCGCCGCCGCTTTCGGGGTGCCGGACAAGGTTTACGGCCAGGAGGTGGAGGCGGCGGTGATCCTGAAGCCGGGGGCGGAGGCCAAAGCCAGGGAACTGCGCGACTTCTGCCGCAAATACCTCTCCACGGCCGAAGTGCCGCGCCGGATACATTTCGTGGCCGAGATTCCGGCCGGATCATCGGGCAAGATTCAGCGGCTGAAACTGCTGGACCTGTTGTATAAATAAGAGCCGGATAGTTTCGCGGCGGTCGCCCGCCGGCGGGTTTCAATCCCTGCGGTAAATCACCCGGAAACCGTTGATAATCAGTTCCTCCAGCCCCAGGCCGGGCGGCAGAATTTGCGGGAACAGGCGGGCGAACCAATAAAAGCGCAGATCCCAGAACGGCTGCAAAGACATCAGCCTCAGGCCGGTGAAGTTGGCGAACATGTTCATGAAGTCAAGGGCCGACCAGCGGTTGAGCCATTCATCGTTGGATTTAATTAAATTGCACATATCATGTTCGTCATAATAGCGGCGCAGAACCCGCCTGGAAAAAATCAGGTGATGCCACGGCACCCTGATGGCCACACGCACATCGCTGGTGTGGTAGCCAAACGGCGCGTTGAATATAGGGCTGAAGTTGGCGTAAAGGAAGCCGCCTTCAGCCACCAGGGCGGCCATGGCCGCCAGCATTTGTGGCGGATTTTTGAAATGTTCAAAGGCCGAAAAGGAAGTTACCAGGTCATATTGAAGGCCGGGCGTTTCCTCTTTTTTTTCTCCAATGTCGCGCACGAAAAACTCCAGGCGGCTATTGGCGTCACGGCGGAAATCTTCCCATTGCGGGTATGGCCTCAGATCCAGGCCGTGGCTCAACTCACAGCCCATTTCAAATGCGGCCCGGGGGAAGGCCCCCAGGCCGCAGCCGACTTCGCAAAAAGTCTTGAAGGGTTTCACTTTTTTGACGTTTATGGCAAAATTCAATTCACCCTTGGCAGTGTCCACTATCCGGCCAAGGTCGGGCGCGGCCGCCGGTTCGGCCGCGCCGCCGCCCATCATTTCATTGAGACGGCGAAACAAATCATAATCGCCCCGGATGGATTGAAAATCCCTGCCCCGCAGAAGTTTTTTAAGCGGCAACAGAAGCGCCGCGTTTTCCCGCAATTGGGCGGACAGCGGTTTTTTTTCCAGGGCTTGTTTAAGAAAATGCATATGATTGTAAAAACCTCGATTGTTATTCAGTTGTTCAACATATCACAGGCCGGCAGGGGTGTCCATA
>CP026659.1 GCA_023525915.1 Acetispira formosa (nom. nud.)
ATGCCTGATCATGGAACAGAAAAAGGGGCTTCCTTCCTTAAACTGATAGACGCCAAAGCTGATTATATTGAAGATGCGTTCAATGAATTTGATAAAATTTTATCTCTTCTGAAAAATATTCCGGATACCTTGGGAAGACAACAACCTCCGCTGTTGTTTTTCGGTGATTCAACCCTGCACTGCAATGATGATCAAGATGAACAGGGTAGAACCCTGCTGAAGCTCGTGGCCCAACATCTTGGATACGACATAGCCGCTTTTGAGTCCTGGGCTTTCGCTCCGCCAAGCTATCTGAATATTGCCAGAATTTTACCAGAAGCCACTGCACGGACGAAAAGGGTCATAATCTGTCTGAACCTCAGATCATTTTCCGATGAGTGGTTTCTGCGTCCGCTGTATCAGTTTAACAGCCTTAATGCCGTGGCCAGATACCATCTCAAAGAATCATCTTTTCGCGACAGTTTTCGTGCGTTCTTTGAAATTCTGTATACTGACAAACTCCGTCTTTCACATGAACGGTTTCTTGCCATGGAAACGCAGTGCGGTCAGATTGCCGCAATCACGGAACTGATCGCTTCAGATTCAGAGAATCAGGGTAAGTACTGTTATGCTTTTCCTGATAACTATATCAGAAGCAGAATCGCCCCCTATATTGAAACAGCGCTGGTTCTGCTGGCAAAAGGTTATGAGGTTATTCCATATATCACCCCCTGTTGCTGGTCGCCCCTGAACGAAGACGACCGGGCGCGTGTAGGGGTAAATGCGGCCTTGATAGTTGAAACTTTTAAAGGGCATGGGGTCGACGTCATTGATTTTTCAACGCTGTTTGAGGATCATTCCGACTTTACCTGCGCCGAGCATCTTTGTCTCCGGGCTCGCATGATTTTAGCCGGGCATTTGATTGAAGCCATTGAACCCGGGAGGGGGAAGCCGTCGGAAGAGGGGGAAGCGCATAGTTATTTCGCCGGCGTTATGATCCATGACCAGACCAGACAGGAACCCTGTCAGCTTTATCGCGCCGATGGCGGTGAAAACTTTTTTGTCAGTTTGAGCGAGGCGGCTCTCTTAACGCTGTTCCGAAAGTATCCGTCTTTTTGTAGAAAATATATTTTTGGGAAAAGAGCCTATAGGATAAGACAGGCTGTCGAGACAGCTGAATTGATGAGGAAAAATGGGCGCAATACTCTTGAAGCCGCGGAATTGATAAAGAAAAGCGCCAAGAAATATTTCGATTCAAAACAGTTGTATTTCTATCTTGGCAACCTGTATAGGGACGGGGGCGATTTTGAAAAGGCAATTTCATCATATCGGGCCGCAATAGAGGCCAGTTGTGACGATTTGCCGCCTGGGCAGACAGTTGGTTCAGTGTATTATAATCTGGCTCTGTGCCTGCGGCGGACAGGTGAGCTGCGAAAGGCTGAAGATATTCTGTCTGGCCTGTGGTCTGAAAACAATGAAAATGAACTCTATGCCCTTGAACTGGCCAAAACCTTTTGGCTGGCAAAAAAAAGGTGCGAGGCCTTGGCATTTATCAAGGATTACACAGAGGCGCATCCTGGGGCGGCGGAAGCCAGAAGTTTGTTTTTCATGTATCTTTACATGGAAAATCAGAAAGAGGAACTGCTTTACCGTTTGCTGCGGAGCCCGAAACAGAAAGGCTTGGCGGCAACGGGAGGGGCGGAGACAAAGATCCGGGATTTAGACGACTGGCTGTCAGAGGTAAAAAAAACTGCCGCTTTTCCGGCAAATGGGAAAATCGGAGCTATAGTTATGAACTGCAACCCCTTTACCCTTGGCCATTTGTATTTAATTGAGAAAGCTTTGGAAACTGTCGATTATCTCTATATCTTCGTTGTCAGGGAAGATAGCTCCGAGTTTTCTTTTAAAGATAGAATTTATCTGGTAAAGCAGGGCACCCGGCATTTGGGGGACAGAGTGCGGGTCGTTCCCAGCGGTGATTTCATCATTTCAAAATATACTTTCCCTGAATATTTCACTAAAAGCGGGGCCACCGCTTCCGCTGACTCAATCGCTGACGTTTTCCTTTTTGGCGCCTATATAGCCCCGGCCCTGAAGATAGGCCAACGCTTCGTCGGCGATGAACCCAATTGCATCGTGACTGACGGTTATAACAGAACAATGGGAGAGTGTCTGCCTGCTCTTGGCCTTGGTTTCCATATTATACCCCGTAGGGAAAGCTCAGGCGCCGCAATTAGCGCTTCTCGGGTACGGCGCATGTTAAAAGATAAAAATTTTGATGAAATAAAAAAGCTTGTGCCTGAATCAACATATACATACCTTTCCAATCCGGATAATTACCGGATGATGATGGCCCCGGAATTCATGGGCGGGTTCTATGCTTTCGGGGAAGGATGGGGCCCAAATGAGGCTGACGGCGCCCTGTGGCGATGGACGCTTAAGCAAAGGGCTTCCATCTATATTAACCATATGGGAAACGGCGGCGGGCGGTTGGTTCTTGAATTCTGCAATCTTTATCCGGGCAATAGGGAAGAGCCCCTTGAGGCGGCAATTCAGGTTAATGACCGTGAGGTATGTCGGCTGACCCTGCGGGATGGAACCAATCAAATTATTTTGGACGAGCTTCCCGAAACCCAGCTGATAGAGATTGCCGTCATAACCGGCAAGCTCTGGTCACCTGTGGATTTTGCAATTAATAATGACGGCAGAAAGCTTGGTTTGGCTCTCACCAAGCTGGAAAAAGCCGGACAGATATAAGCCTCAAGGTGTCTGGCCCGGTCAGGATTACAATCCCCGTGTGCGCTTCAGATAGCGCTCAATGGGCCTGAACAGCAGCCTGTCGGTTATGAGCCCCACAGCTATGATCACAATCATGACCGCGGCCACCTGTTCCATGGCGTTCAGTTCACGGCCGAAATGTAAGAGCTGACCCAAGCCGAAGCGCCGGATGATGGTCACATAAATTTCGGCGGCCATCAGTGAGCGCCAGGCAAAAGCCCAGCCAAGTTTCGCCCCGGACAGGAGTCCAGGCAGCGCCATCGGCAGAATGACTGTCCGCCAGGTATGCCAGCCTCTGGAGCCCATCACCTGAGCCGCCCGCGCATAAATGGGCGGCACTGACGACACCGCATTTTCCGTGGCCATGGCCACGGCCCAGACGGAACCCATCACCACTACGAAATACATGGCCGCCTCGGTTTGTCCGAACCATAGAATAGCCAGAGGGGCCCAGCAGACTGAAGGCAGGGTTTGCAGTCCCAGAGCCGTCAGCCCTAATGTGCCTCTGGCCACTGGACTGACCGACAGCATCAGGCCCATGATCAGGCCCAAGGTCAATCCCAGGCCATAACCGGTCATAAGGCGCTTGATGGTCACCAGGAGAGCTCCGGGGAACAGGCCGTCCATAATGGAATCAATCAGATAAGAGCAGGTGGCCGCCGGCGAAGGCAGGAGCAGCGGCGAGACCAGCCCCAGCCCGTCTGTTGCCGCCTGCCACAGGCCCAGAGCGATAAGGCCGATACCCAAAGAGAGGAGCCTGGTCGTCATCCGGCTTTCTCCTGTCCATGTTCATCCGTTTTTTGCAGATGGCCCGATATATCAGCCGCCGCTCTGACCAGAGCCGTATCGTTCATTGCCCGTGGGTAAGGCAGCAACACCTTCTCATCAGCAATCACTCGTCCGGGACGTTCCATTACCAGCACCCTGGTCCCCAGGCAAACCGCCTCACGGACGTTATGGGTTACCATAAGAATGGTTTTATTGGTGGTTCGCCAGATACGCTGCATGTCGGTGTAGAGCTGTTCCCTGGTCATGGCGTCCAAGGCGCTGAAAGGTTCATCCATCAGGAGAATATCGGGATCCGGGGCCAAAGCCCTGGCCAGGGCGACCCGCTGCCTCATGCCGCCGGAAAGTTCGTGGATACGAAAATGGTGATAGTCCGCCAGCCCCACCAAATCCAGAAAACTTTCAGCCCGTTCGCACTTTTGACCCTTGGACAGTTCATGAACGAATTTGAGGCTGTAAAGAACATTGTTGAAGACATTCAGCCAGGGAAAAAGGGCCGCCTCCTGAAACATGAGCATACGGTGGCGGTCCGGTCCCTGGATTGAAGTTCCGCGGCACAGCGCCAGTCCTTCATCTGGGGCGATCAGCCCGGCCAGAATTCCCAAAAGGGTGGATTTCCCGCAGCCGCTGCGCCCCAGGAGACAGACATACTCTCCTTCATCCACTGAAAATGAAACGCTATCGAGGGCTTGCACGGCCTGGGTGGCTTTGGCAGCCTTGCGGAACGTCTTTCCCAATCCCTGTATGACCAGCACAGGTTCACTCACCGCTGGAACACACCAATCCTTTCAGATCGAACACGCCTTTAATAAAGCCGGCGCTTATAGCGGCGGCCAGCGAAAATTCGAAATCATTGCGGCTGATTGCATTGTCGAAAACCAGCCGGGGCCAGGCGTGCTCCACCAGGGTTAGGGGAAAATCCCGGCGCATCTGCCGGGAAAGCTCGTCCGCCACCAGTTGCCGGGCTTCGTCGGGGTTGTTGTTAATCCATTCAGTCAGTTCTCTGTGGGCTTGGACCAGGGCTGACGTTGTAGGGGGGTCCACTCCTCCGGGAACACCGACGGCCAGCACCGTGGTGATGGAGGTTTCAGGCGGCTCGGCGTATAAGAGGCGACCATTGCCTTCCATTTCCAGACGGGAAACCCAGGGTTCAACCGTCCAGGCGGCATCCACCTCGCCCCTTATGAAAAGCGGCAGCATGCCGACATTGGATACAGGAACGATATTGGCGTCTCCGCCGGTCATGGTCACGGTCAATCCGGCTTGAGTCAGCCAGTCACGACAGGTGACGTCTTGGGTGTTGCCAAGCTGCGGGGTGGCGATAGTTTTACCCCTGAAATCATCGGGAGAGCTTAGTTCGCTCTTTTGGGGGACGACCAGGCCGCCGCCGCCCCGAACCGCGCCGGACAACACCATCAGGCCGCCGCGGCTGCGGATGAAGGCGTTCAGGGCTGGATTGGGTGAAATCCACGCTTCCGGCAAAGAGGGCTTCCATGGCCGAGGGTCCGGCATTAAAAGCGACCCATTCGAAAGACCAGCCAGGCAGCCGCTCTTCAAACCAGCCCCGGCCATTTTCCGACATATTGCGGGCAATCAGGGCTTGGGCATGGGTAACATTTGGAAAATAGCCGATTCGAATAGTTTTATTTTCCGCCATAGCTGTTGAGGCGAAAATAGACAAGAAGGACGCGATAATAAAAGCGAAAATTTTTATGAATGAAAATCCGACAGTTTTTTTCATTTCTGTCGCCCTTCTATGAAGTCAAGAACTTCATCGGCCAACGATTCCGCTTGCTTAAGGCCGTTGAGCCGCAGATCCGGGGTTTCAGGCCTTTCAAACTCCGAAGATATCCCAGTAAAATTGGGTAGTTGTCCATCGATAGCTTTGGCATACAGTCCTTTGGGATCACGCTTGATGCATTCTGATAGGGGGGTGTCCACAAATATTTCATGGAACTGGGCAGGAGCGAAGCGGTCACGGATGGCGGCCCGGTCGCGGCTGTAGGGGGAGATGAAAGAGGCCAGAACTATCAATCCGGCCTCAACCATAAGGGCCGCCACTTCGGAGGCCCGGCGGATATTTTCAGCCCGGTCGGCTTCTGTAAAGCCGAGATCGCTGTTAAGTCCGCAGCGCAGGTTGTCGCCGTCCAGGACGTAAACATGGCGCCCCAGTTCATACAGTCGCCTGGCGGTCAGGTCGGCGATAGTGGATTTGCCGGAAGCGGAAAGCCCTGTGAACCAGAAGACGCCGGGTTTTTGGCCTTTCTGGAGGGAACAGGCGGCCTGATTGAGTTCAAAATTGTGGCGGACTATATGGTGGCTGCGGCGGAGCGCGTATCTTATCAGGCCGGCGCCCACAGTATTGCCGTCCATCCTGTCAATCAGAAGAAAGCCGCCCAGGTCCCGGTTTTCGGTGTAGGGCCGGAACGGGACGGGGCGATCCAGCCGCAGCTTCACCCACCCGACGTCATTGGGGTTTAATTGTTTGGCCGGGACCTCCGCCATGGTGTTGAGATCAAGACGGGCGGACAGTTCCGTTATGGTGGCTCTCCCCTCCATTGGTCCCAGCCGGTAAATGTAAGTGCGCCCGGGTACAAGGGGCGGTTCGTTCAGCCAGATGACTTCGGCGGCCAGATGATCGCTTACTTCCGGCCGATTCTCTGGAGCCACCAGAAATTCTCCCCTGCTGATATCGAGATCTTCAGTCAGGCGTATACAGACGGCTTCATCGTGCGCGGCTTCGGTCCGCGGGCCGTCCGGCGTTAAAATGTCGCGGACAGTTCCAGTCAGCCCGGAAGGCAGAAGCACCACTTTTTCATCTGTTTTTATCGAGCCGGCGGCCACTGTGCCGCTCAGCCCGCGAAAATCGGTCCGTCTGGCCACCCATTGGACCGGGAGGCAGAAGGGCTGTCCGGATTTTTCGGGCGGGAGGTTGTTTTCCAAAAGCTCCAGAATAGTTTTTCCTGAATACCAGGGCATGTTTACACTGGCTGAGGCCACGTTGTCGCCCTTCAGGGCCGAGACCGGAACACAGGCCACTGAACGGAAATCCAAATCTTTGATGAGGCGTCTATATTCGGTTTCTAATTCACCGAAAGCAGGCTGCTCATAACCGAGAAGGTCCATTTTGTTAATAGCCACAATTATGTCAGGTATGCCCATCAAGGCGGCTATAACCGTGTGCCGGACGGTTTGGGGCAGCAGCCCCCGCCTGGCCCGGGTGGCGTCAATCAGCAATAGGGCCACATCAGCCCTTGAGGCCCCGGTGACCATATTACGGGTATACTGTTCGTGGCCGGGCGCGTCGGCCACCAGATACCGGCGGGCCGCGGTGCGAAAGGAACGATAGGCCACATCTATGGTAATGGCCTGTTCCCGCTCAGCCAGAAGGCCGTCCAGAAGGCATGACAGATCCGGCAGCCCTTCGGCGGTGCGTTCCTTTTCCAGAAGAGCCAGCTGATCTTCATAGAGAGCGCCGCAATCATACAAAAGGCGGCCAATGAGAGTGCTTTTGCCATCGTCAACGCTGCCGCAGCTTAAAATTTTCAGCACGGGGGCTTCGCTCATCAGAAGTAGCCTTCCTGTTTTTTCTTCTCCATGGAGCCGGCCTGATCAAAGTCAATCAGCCGGCCCTGACGCTCTGAATAGCGGGTCCGGCGGATTTCTTCAACAATGTCGGCAACGCAGGCCGCTTCGGATTCAATGGCCCCGGACAGGGGCCAGCAGCCCAGGGTCCGAAAACGAACCAGCCTGTCTTCAGCCCTCTCACCGGGTTCGAAAACCATTTTTGCGGGCTCGTCAACCATGATCCAGGTGCCGTGGCGCCGCACTACCGGGCGTTTTTTGGCAAAATAGAGTGGCACCACATCCAGTTTTTCAGCCAGAATATATTCCCATACATCTAGTTCAGTCCAGTTGGACAAAGGGAAGACCCGCATTGTTTCACCCGGCCCAAGCCGGGTATTGTACATCCGCCAAAGTTCAGGCCGCTGGCGGCGGGCATCCCAGCGGTGGCCGGGAGCGCGGACCGAGAAAATGCGTTCCTTGGCCCTGGATTTTTCTTCATCGCGCCTGGCTCCGCCAATGGCCGCGTCAAAGCCATATTTATCCAGAGCCTGCCGCAGGGCTTCGGTTTTCATGATGTCCGTATATCTGGCTGAGCCGCAGGTAAAGGGGTTGATATTGTTTTCCAGGCCGGCCTGGTTGGTGTGGATGATCAGGTCGACCCCGTATTCCAGGGTTTTACGTTCCCTGAACTCAAGCATTTCCTGGAATTTCCAGGTGGTGTCAACATGCATTACTGGAAATGGAACGGCAGCTGGGTAGAATGCTTTTCTGGCCAGGTGCAGGAGGACCGAAGAATCTTTGCCTATGGAATACAGCACCACCGGCTTTTCAAATCCGGCCGCTGTTTCCCGGAAGATATGTATGCTTTCGGCCTCCAGGGTGCGGAGGGTGGCGCTAAGCTGCATCAGTATTCCTTTTTAATCTGTATTTTTCAGGCCTTCAGGGTTTCCCAGTTGCGTTCGGCTTCGTATTCGGTGAGTTCATAGGCGGGGATGTCATATCCGAGAACGTCGAAAACGCGCTTATGTCTCTGGTATATTAAGGAGGCGGCTTTTGGGGTGAGCAGCTCTCGCCATAGCCCTGGACGGCCTTGCCAGCCATGTTTGTTCCTAAGGGACTGGAATTTTTTCAGGCTGTTTTTAGATAAAGCCTCCGCCCAGTCCAACACCGGGCGGCGGCCTAACTGCTCGCCTAGCGACTGAAATGATGCGATCGGATCGGCTGCCAGATCTTCGTAGCGCAGCTTTATGGCGCTTGGCTCGTGCCACCATTGATAAGTGACGCACAACAGGTTTTCCGCCCCCCAGCCAAGCGCGAAATCAAGGAAGGTTTTTGAGGCCGGTGTGGCTGAACCTAGATCGGCGGGAATTTCAGCGTTGCCTTCCAGCCATCTTGCGGGCGATCTGTCATGGCGGGCAAAATGCAGTACGGATATCAGAATATCAAGGGGATGCCTGGCGATTACTATGGGTTTAAATTCCTGGTCTTTAATCAGGGCTTGTAGGGTCGGTTCCCTGTACCAGTGGATTTGCAGGATGAGATCCTCCGGCAGGTGCGTGGGCAAATCGAAAATGTTGTGCGTGCTAGTATCCCGGAGTTCGAAGGCGTCCCTCAGAACGCGCCGCACCCAGTTGTTGCCGGAACGGGGGGTGCTGATGATAATAATGCGTTTATGGCCGTATGTGCCGTCATCTTCGCGGATCACCATTTTATTATAGCCGACCGCCAGTATCCGCGTATCAGTGCCGCCATAAAGTTCAGCCGGGGAAACCGCCCCCGGGTATTCGAAACGCAGAAACAGATTTTTGTCCTTCAAAAGCCGCTTGGGAATGCGAAACTTCTTCAACAGGCCATGATTTTCGCTGACCACAGTCCTGCCCAGCTGTTCGCCGTTGGCGTAAAATATAACATGCTGCCCAAGCGGACCCAGAGAGCAGCCGAATTCAACGGAGACTATCAGATCACAGCTTATTTCCTGTTCAATGCGCATCTCCATTTCCGTATGGTAACCCAGCGACCAAACGAAGGGAAGATCAGGTTCGGTATGTGACAAGCCTTCCGTGAAGTATGACAAACATTCAAGGCTGTTTTCAGCGCTGTCGAAGAGGAGTTCTGTACCGGGACTATATACCGGCTGGCAGGCCGCGAGCTGTTCATAGCCGAATTTACGCCCGTAGGCGCGAAAGAGTCTGCTTATAGTTCCCATTTCCTCGGGCGAGAACAATTCTTTCGGGTTTTTGTTGCCCGTGGATTTTTTAGTGACCGGCAGCTCAATGTGATCGAGGGCGAGCCTGTCCAACAAGCTGTTGAAATCAGTCTGCAAGGTTTCATACTTGATTATGTGATGATTGAATTTTTCATATCCTTCCACAGGAATCATTTCCGATATGGTGCTCATGACGGCAAGTCGCCGGAAATGCTCATCAGCAAAAGCGCGGTATTCAGCCACCATATCGCAATCCTTCAGCAGAAAGTTCTGCTGACGCACCGCGAAATGAACAAGTGAGCGCATTAAATCATGCGGCTCGCGAACATTGAATATAATCAAAAAGTTATCCAGCCTGCAGTCTGGATAAATTTCCGCGGCGGTTCTCAATACATCTTTCAACGCCATATGGTTCCAGAACAGCATGCCGCTATCCTTCCGCATATTGAATTGCGTGGCGCTGCCGCTATCCTTCATTTCATTTTCAATATCCTCTATAAAGGCCTGTTCCTCCCGTTTTTCTCTGTGGAAATTGCGGCAGTACTGTCCATATCTCTGTTTTCTAAATATTTCTTCGCTGAAAAGTACGGGCGTGATGACGTCATCCGGGCCGCAGATCGACGATAGTGCCAGTTCAGTGCTGGTGCCGCCGGTCTTCATTGTCTTTATATATATGAATTTATGTTTAAAAGATAGGATCATTCCCACAACTCCAGGTGAGCGCTGTGCCGCATCAAGATTACCAGTGTATGTTTTGCATATTTCCCGAAAAGTAACGCAAGATGCATTTTACTATAAAAATGTATTCAAATCCATAGCTTCTCTTCTTGTTTCCGGGGCTGCTCCCTGCCTTCAGATATCTGACAAGCACCGCTCTTCCAGTTGGTCAGGTTGTGTGGTGCCAACGGCGTAAGCAAGAGTGGATTGAAGGCAAGGAAGCAAATTATGAGAGCAAGGCTTGTCATGGGGAGCTGGTTTTCAGTAGTTGCGCTATATTATTTACAAACTTCACTTATCGACTGTGCTTCAATTTCCGGCCTTTGCCATGTTTCGTCTTTGAATGCACAAGTTCATCCTCTAGATATGTAAGCAATTCCATCTTGTAGCAATGTACGTAAAACGTCCGTTTTACGTACATTGGCCGAAATCCGCTTTTATCTCAAAAAAACGGCTCTTCCATCATCCGTTTACTCTTTCAATAAATCTATGTTAATATAATTCCCCATATGACGAGTTTATTTACAATTTTTATTCCTTTTGAGAGAGTTTTATGCTCATCGGCTATGCCAGAGTCTCCACTGACGACCAAAATCTGCATCTGCAGCTCGACGCCCTGAACGCGGCCGGATGCGACCGTATTTTCGAGGATCGGGTCAGCGGGGCGGCCAGCGACCGGCGCGGTTTAAAAGAGGCGTTGAAATTTATTCGTTCCGGCGACGCCCTGGTGGTCTGGCGGCTGGACCGTTTGAGCCGCTCGCTGAAAGAGCTGATTGAAGTGGTGACGCTGCTGGAAGGGCAGGGGGTGGGTTTACGGAGCATTCATGAGACCCTGGACACCTCGTCCAGTTCCGGCCGTCTCATTTTTCATATTTTCGGAGCTTTGGCTGAATTCGAACGCAATTTGATCCGGGAACGCACCCGGGCCGGGCTGGCCGCCGCCAGGGCCAGGGGCCGGCTGGGTGGAAGGCCTCCTTCTCTGGGGCCGGAAAAAAGGCGGCAGGCTGTGGCCCTCTATGACGACCGCAAATATACCGTGGCCCAGATCTGCGATATGATGCGCATCTCGCGCACCACCTTATATAAATATATCCACGCCCATCGCGCCGCTTTGGAACGGCCCTGATTGCTTATTCCATATTTTTTAATATTATAAAACCATCTTATATTAAAAACATATAATTATTTTATTATTATATGTTTTTATTATTATATACCTGTCTGAAGCGGAATTCCAGCCGGCGATTAAACCCGGCCACATCTTGCCGAAAAGCCTTTTTTTTCCGGCAAGATTTGGCCGGAACTTTTTTTATTATAATATCCGACAATTATCTTAAAAAAACTCGTTTTTTTCAGGACGTCGCCTGAAACTTCGGCCAAGTCTTGCCGAAACCCCTTTTTTTACTAACTCCAAGCTATTGATTTTATTAATATTATGTTTGGCATAGCTGATGCTCTTATGGAAAGACGAACACAATACCGTGTTACATAATCTTTTCCAAAAGAAGGAGCATTACTATGCCGACTCCAGCTTACCTCTCCATCCAGGGCGAACGTCAGGGCAACATCACCGCCGGTAATTTCACTGAAGATTCCGTGGGCAACATCTGGCAGGAAGGCCATGAGGATGAAACCCTCATCGAAGCTTTCGAGCACCAGATTGTTCTGCCCCGCGATCCTCAGAGCGGGCAGCCCACCGGCCAGCGCGTCCACAAGCCCTTCAAGGTCACCAAAGTCATGGACAAGTGTTCTCCATTGCTGTTCCGGTCGCTCACCAGCGGCGAGAAGCTGCCGGAAGTGACCATGAAGTTTTACCGCACTTCGGCCCAGGGCACTATGGAGCACTATTACACCATCACCCTGGAAGACGCCATCATCGTCGACATCACCAGCTATTTCCCCAACTGCCAGGATCCCGGCATGGCCCACTTCACCCATCTTGAGGACGTCTATTTCACCTATCGCAAGATAACCAAGACTCACGAAGTGGCCAGCACCTCTGAAAGCGACGACTGGAGAACCATGTCGCAGGCCTAAAAAGAGCCTGGCCGCGCTTTCATGTCAACCAAACCGGCTGGCGGTCCGCGAGATGGCCGCCGGCCGGTTTATAAAATTCAGGAGATGTTCTCATGGCCGCCTTATCCGCGAACCAGGGTTGGTTCAATATATCCATTGAAGGAGGGCCCGCCTTTGAAGTCTACAGCTTTGAAGGCCGGGAAAAACTTAACGAGCCCTTTGAGTTTACCGTGGAACTGGTCAGCCGTGAGGCCGATGTAGATTTAATTGGGCTGATAGGCTGCCCGGCTCTTTTGACCGCGCACGATCACAGCGGCGGCAAACGCAAAGTTCACGGCTCCATCCGGGAGGCCGAGCAGCTTCACACCGGCAACGTTTTCACTCATTACCGGATCATCATTGTGCCGCGTTTGTGGTATCTGGGGCAGAATCAAAACCACCGCATTTTTCAGAATATGACCGTGGTGGCCATAATGGAGCAGATTTTCAAGGAGCAGGGCTTTCTGTCCCAGGCGGTGTCTTTCAAGCTGAAAGAAAAATACGAACCCAGGGAATACTGCGTTCAATACGCTGAAAGCGACCTGTATTTCATCAGCCGCCTGTGCGAAGAAGAGGGCCTTTATTACTACTTCGAGCATCAGAGCGACAGCCACATTTTATGTTTCTCCGACGCCTCCGGCGGCGACGACATCCCCGACAGTATCGGCGGCCTGTTGCGCTTTTTTCCCGGCTCCGGGCAGGCGGCCGATACGGCTGTCATCACCCGTCTGAATGTGAAACAGACCGTGAACAGCGACCAGGCCACCTACCGCGAGTGGAATTTTGAAAAGCCGCCCTTGGATCTGGAGGTTAATTCAAGCGAAGATGATCAGCAAAAAGCCCCGGCGCCCGGCGGCTTGAAGCTGGAGACTTATCAGTTTCCCCATCTGTATAATTTAAAAAGCCCGGGACAGACTTATTCAGCTATCCAGCTCAAGCGCCAATTGACTTTCGCCCGCCGGGCCGAAGGCGCGGGCGACGTCAGCCGTCTTTTGCCCGGCTTCGCCTTTCAACTGACAGCCCACCCGCGCCCGGACGCCAACGCCAAGTGGTGGCTGACGGAGGTTCATCATCGCGGCGAACAGCCCCAGGTGCTGGAGCATGAGGCTCCCGACCGCGGCTTTTTTTATCAAAACACCTTTGTGGCCATCCCCTACGAAACCAGGTTCGTGCCAGCCGTGGCCCATCCCAAGAAACGCATTGAAGGTTTGCAGTCGGCCATTGTCACCGGTCCTTCCAGCGAGGAGGTGTATGTCGATGAATACGGGCGGGTCAAAGTGCATTTCCATTGGGATCGCCTTGGCCCCATGACGGAAAGAAGCACCTGTTGGGTGCGGGTGGCCGACGGCTGGGCCGGGCACAATTTCGGTTTCATCCAGCCTCCGCGCATCGGGCAGGAGGTCATGGTCGAATTCATGGAAGGCGATCCCGATCGCCCGGTCATCACCGGGCGGGTTTACAACGCAAAAAAAATGCCGCCCTGGGAGCTGCCTTCCCAGAGGGTTCTTTCCGGCCTCCAGAGCCGGGAGTTCAAAGGCGGCCAGCGCAATCAGGTGGTGATGGACGACACCGCCGGTCAGGTTCAGGCCCAGCTTTCCAGCGACCATCAGCTTTCCCAACTAAATCTGGGCTACATCACCCGCATCGACCACATTGAGGGGCGCAAAGATTTTCGCGGCGAGGGCTTCGAACTCCGCACCGACGGCTGGGGAGCCATTCGCGCGGCCGGCGGCCTTTATCTCGGCACTGAAGCCAGAGACAGGGCCGAGAGCTATCACAAAGACGTCAAGGAACTGGCCAACAGCCTCACCGGCGCGGCCAAACAGCATGAGGCCCAATTAAAACTGACCGTGGAGCATCAGGGGCAGGAGCCTGAAGACCAGGCGGAAATCAGCGAAAAGCTTCTGAAGCAGGTGGAGGAGATCAAGGGTCCGGGAGAGCCGCGGGAGGAATTCACCGCCCCCCACCTGGCCCTTTCCAGCCCGGTGGGGGTGGCTTTGGGCACGCCGGCCTCTTTTCATTTAGAGGCCGGGGAACACGCGGCCATTACCTCTTCCCGCCATACTTCCCTGGTCAGCGGCCGCAGCCTTTTTGCCTCCGCGCTCGACAGGGTCAGTATTTTTGCCCACAAGCTGGGGCTGAAAATCTTTTCCGGCCAGGGCAAGCTGGAGATTCAATCGCAGGCCAACGACCTTGAAATCATTGCCGACAAGGTGCTGAAGCTGATCAGCGTCAAGGAAAAGATTGAATTGGTGGCGGCCAAGGAAATAGTCCTGATAGCCGACAAAAGTTACATCAAAATTGACGGCAGCGGCATTGAGCAGGGCACCACCGGCCAATGGACGGCCAAGGCGGCCCAGCATCTTCTGGTGGGCCCGGCCAGCCGCGAAGCCCCCCTGCCGGAACTGCCCCAGGGCACGGCGCAGTTTAATGACGATTACCGGGTCATCAATAAAATAAGCGGCCAGCCCATTGCCGACATGAAATATGAAATTGTGCGCGAAAACAGGGCGGTGATTTCCGGGGTCACCGGAGAGGACGGCGCGATTCCCCTTCAGGAGGGGTTGAATCCTGAATCAGTCAAAATCAGGCTTTTGGGCCTGGTGGAAAAATGAGGTGAACCATGCCCCTTATCGTAACCCACGGCACTGTGTGCGAATGTTCCTGCGGCACAGCGCCGTGCAGCCTGATTGTGACGCCGGAAAAGAAGATTTCCATTGAAAACCTGCCGGTGGCCACCATTATGGACCACAAAAGCCCCAAAAATCTGCCCACGTTCGTGATGTGCACCATCGCGGCCAATCCGGCCGTGGCCGCCAATATGAACGCCCCGGCCCCTTGCGTTCCGGTTCTGCCGTCGCCCTGGACGCCCGGCGACCCGCAGGTGACCCTTCATGGGGAAATAATCCTTCAGGAGACCTCGACCCTCACCTGCGTTTACGGCGGGGTTATCACCATCACCAAAACATCACAAAGCATCAGCGAATGCCAGTGACGTGTAATTTTCAGAGGAGATGAGCATGGCGGCCAATGAAGACAACATTATCCTGGAAACCTACCAGGCGGAAGACGGCGCGCTGGAAACCCTGGACAACCTGGGCCTGAAAGATGAAAACCCCACCAAGGATGTGGAATACGATCCGCGCCCTGTGCTGCCGGTTTTGTTCCTGCCGGGTTTGATGGCCAGCAATATTGAGCATAAAAAGCACGGTATGGTCTGGGAGCCGGGCAACACCTTGGGGCTGCTGTCTGAGCATTTTTTTGAATGGCCGGCCAGCCGCCAGGCCAAGCTCGATCCCAATATGACTTTCGTCAGCGAAAATGGCTCAATCAACATCCCTTTACCTCCGGTTTATCGGATTCCAGGGATGAAGAATAAAATCGAGCGGATAAAAGAGCTTTACAGAGTGCGCAAATGGGGCACGGTGATGAGCAGCTTTCATCAGTTTATGTATAACGTTGAAAGCCTGCTTAATCAGCCGTTTGACAGATACCTTCCATCGCCTTTTGATCAATGGGGCCTGAATGAACTGCGGAAAGATATCCGTGACGTGGCCGGGCTCAGCCCGTCCGCGCTGGGCGGCCAGGCCAAGCTGAAAAAGGTTGAAATGGATGAGATCAAGGATATTTGCGGCGGCGTGCCCGGCCAGCATAACGGCCTGCGTTTCGAAATTTGGGGCGGCGGCTATAACTGGCTGGAATCAAATGAGGCTTCGGCCAAAAAAATAGCCGCGCTGATTAAAGAAACCATCATTCCCCATTATGCCAAGGCCCCAAGGCCGGCGAAAAAAATCCTTTTGGTCACCCATTCCATGGGCGGGTTCGTGGCCAGGTTCCTGATGCAGGACGCCTCGGTTTCCGATCGCATAATCGGGGTGGTTCATGGGGCCATGCCCGCCAACGGCGCGGCCGACACCTATGTGCGGGCCAGGCGGGGCACCAGCGGTGAGGGCGTTGTCGGCAAGATTACCGCCCGCGTTCTTGGCAATAACGCGGAACATATGACCAGGGTTTTAAGCCAGGCCGTCGGCCCCATGGAGCTTTTGCCCTTTGGCGATAGCTATAACATGGATGGGTTAGCCACCGGCAAGGTATATCCGGAAAAAAATTCATCTGTGCCAAGGTTAAATGTTCTGCCCCGCCCGGGCGTTTGGCTGCGCGTTGCCGCCCATGGCACTCAGCGCGAACAAAATTTCCCCGGCTTGGATGGTGATATTTATACCTCTGTTTACAAAAGCCGCAAATGGTATGGTCTGATTCCCGATTGCAATGTCAAATACGTTAATCAGAAAACCATGCCCGCATCGGTGATTGGTGATACTAAAGAACTTCCAGCATCCGAAATGTTTGATCAAATGATTAATCAAGTGGAGATATTGCACGGAAAAATAAGAAGCAGGTATCATTCTGAAACATATGCTGCTTGGGCAGCCGCCGCAGGTGATTATGAAACCCCTACAGAAGTTTATTGGCATATTAAACCAAAAATTTTTGGCAGACAAGCTATAGAAGATCAAATCATCTGGGGTGGGCCTGATAACGGACGGGGCAAAGTATATCTGAACCAGCCATCCGCCGAGGCAAATTTAATTCCCTTAGTTGGCCGTGGTGATCAAACTGTGCCCCAAGCATCTTGGTGGGGGGATTTGAAAGCCCCTGGCATATTGGGCTATTTTATTCACGGCTTTAATAAGCCTGGCCAACTAGGCACTGGTTCCAAAAGCAAAGCCTTAAAGTTGGAGGCTATGAGTGAAGGCTATGTGCATCAAGATTCCTTCTTTGATCCACGTTCTCTTTATTTTACTTTATATAGTATAATAAAAATAGTACATCCAAAGATAGGAAACTTGCCATGAACAAATATTATATGATTATATTACCCATAATTATAATTATGGCCGCTTGCAATGGATTATCTTCTGAAAGTAAAGGAAATGACATGTTGATAAAAGAATGGCAAACTTTTGCGCTTGGGCGTATGCTGGTAGATCTGCCGGTGGGAGCTATAGTTGATGAGAAAGAGGAAATGATTGAGGGAATTTTTATAACCTGGCGAAAAGATTTAACCCCGCAAACAGCTCTTGCGGAAGTGGCCCGGCGGGAACAGGAACATAAGGATTTCCCTCCCCCCCCTAAACGCCCACCCAGCAAGTATATTGCCACCATAGATTTGGCCAATGGCGGTAAAGGTATTATGCGATGGGCTGATGAATCGGAAACTACATATTCTGAATATGTAGCCAACCTGGATTGTTATTTTATTACCGATGGAAAGCCTAAAGTGATTTTCTATCCTTACAAAATGGGAAAAAATAATCTTGAGTCAGCGAAACAAAGAATGATAGCGTTTGCTCCAACCGTTCACGGCCGTGAAGAAGATGAATTTCCCAATAAACCTGGATTTTGCTTTGATGGCGGCTTTGTAGATGAACCTGACGAGTGGCGCACTGAAATTTCTACCTGGTATGTTCGTCTGCCCGCCTATCCCGGCATGAAAATTATCATTGATTTCATGGCCGCCGGGCGGGAACTGGAATTGAAAAGTAGTGATCTCATAGACTTGGCCAAAGAGCAGACCGATACAGCCCGCACCATTCGCAGCCGCAAAGTTAAGCTGGGCGACGGCTTTAAAAACGCTAAAGAACTCTGCATGCGAAACATGGCCAATTATGGCGACAATAAAGAATATAGCTGTGTTCTGGCCGCCGACGGCGACCCAAAGCGCCTGGACCGCCCCAATATCTACATCCGTATGACCACCGGCGATTTTTTCACCCGTTATGGCGCGGATTGGCACGAAGTCTTCCATTCTGATAACGAATTCCTTGATTTATGGGACGCCCTTATCAAACGCGTCCGTCCCCGACCCGTTGAGGGCTAAACTCGACCGCCTTTGCAAATCAGGATATTTACCATGAAATTGTTCACCTGGATAATTATTATGCCGTTCATTTTTATTTTCAGCGGCTGCAATGGTTCATCTTCTGATAGTAAAGGAAATGACATGTTGATAAAAGAATGGCAAACTTTTGCGCTTGGGCGTATGCTGGTAGATCTGCCTTTGGGAGCTATTGTTGATGAAAAAGAAGAAATGATTGAGGGAATTTTCATAACCTGGCGAAAGGACTTAAACCCACAAACAGCTCTTGAGGAAGTGACTCACCGGGAAAAAGAGCATAAAAATTTCCCTCCCCTTCCAGAACGCCCTCCGTGTAAATATATTGCCACCATTGATTTGGTTAATGGCGGCAAAGGTATTATGCGATGGGCTGATCAAGGCTCGGACTCGTACAGCCAGTATGTAGCAAACCTGGACTGTTATTTTATTACCGATGGAAAACCCAAAGTGGTTTTCTATCCCTACAAAATGACAAAAAGCATGCTGGAGCCAGCGAAACAAAGAATGATAGCGTTTGCTCCAACCGTTCACGGCCGTGAAGAAGATGAATTTCCCAATAAACCTGGATTTTGCTTTGATGGCGGCTTTGTGGATGAACCTGACGAGTGGCGCACTGAAATTTCTGCCTGGACAGTTCGCCTACCCGCCTATCCCGGCATGAAGATCATAATAGTCTTCCAGGCCGCCGGGCGGGAACTGGAATCGACAAGCAGTGATCATATGGACCTGGCTAAAAAGCAGACCGATACAGCCCGCACCATTCGCAGCCGCAAAGTTAAGCTGGGCGACGGCTTTAAAAACGCTAAAGAACTCTGCATGCGAAACATGGCCAATTATGGCGACAACAAAGAATATAGCTGTGTTCTGGCCGCCGACGGCGACCCCAAGCGCCTGGACCGCCCCAATATCTACATCCGCATGACCACCGGCGATTTTTTCACCCGTTATGGCGCGGATTGGCACCAAGTCTTCCATTCTGATAACGAATTCCTTGATTTATGGGAGGCGCTTATCAAACGCGTCCGTCCCCGCCCCGTTGAGGGATGACCCATGCGGGATAGATAATTCCACTATATAAAAAAGCGGCAGAGCCGCCTCCCTTGAGGGAGGCGGCTCTATTGTTTCACGCTTTAGCTTGATTAAACCACCGGCTCTGCCGGTGGTAGGCGTTCTTAGCTTTAGCTTTAAGCAAAAGAAGCCCCCCAATGCTAAAATGATGTAGGTTTGCCGACCACATCAAATAGCATAAGGAGGCTGTCCAGTGGACAAAAACAGCTTAGCACATACCCGATGGGAATGTAAGTATCACATAGTGTTTGCGCCAAAGTATCGTCGGCAAGTGATATACGGCAAGATCAAAGTAGATGTTGGAAAGATATTGCGAGATTTGTGTGAGAGGAAAGGGGTTGAAATAATAGAGGCGGAATGTTGCCCAGATCACATCCACATGTTTGTGAGGATACCGCCGAAGTACAGCGTATCAGAGGTAATGGGGTATCTGAAAGGGAAAAGTTCATTGATGATATTCGACCGGCACGCCAACTTGAAGTACAAGTATGGCAATAGACACTTTTGGTGTCGTGGGTACTATGTGGATACAGTGGGCAAAAATGCGAAAAGGATAGTTGAGTATATAAGAAACCAACTGCAAGAGGACTTGACGGCAGATCAACTGACGATGAAGGAATACATCGACCCGTTTACGGGTGAGCCGGTAAACAAAGGCAAAAAGAAATAGCCCCTTTAGGGGCGTGCCTGTGAACTGTATGCGGTTGGCAAACCATTCAATGCGCCCTCTGGCGCTGCCAGTAACATGCCCTTGTAGGGCTTGAGCAGACCACCCGCTGAGCGGGTGGTCCTGATTTCACGCTTTATCACCGCCTGTGTGTGCGTCCTTAACTTAACTGAGGGCGGCCAGCAGCTTTTTGGCTTCCAGGAGCAGCGCGTCCACCGCGCATAGTTCAATCTTCTGGTTCAAATCAGCGTCGCGCCGCATTTCGTCCGCTTCTTCAGCTTGCAATCGCGAGACTTCCCACAGGTTGCGGAACGATTCAGCCGCCTCAGTCAGATAGAGGTCACGGCCGCGCAAATCGGAGATCATATCCTCCCTCGCTTCATCGCTCGTCTCGTCCGTCTCCGCAACCGGAACCGCCGCTTTGTCCTTGGCCTGGCCGTCCGGGGTCAGGTTGATGGTCAGGGCAATCAGGCGGCCCTCCTCGTCCCTGGCGCTTATCAGCACAGCCACAGGCTCCGTCAGTTGCGATGGGTCGACCACCGTCAGGGTCAGGCTGCCGGGGTTGAACAGCAGCCAGTCCGGCAGGTCGCTGCCATCGGCCAGGGCGGCCGCGAAGTAAGTCGGCTCCGAACCCAGGTGCCCGGCGAATTCACTCCGGTCCAGGCTCAATGACGGCAATCCGCTGTCGCTGTAGGTCCACTGATAGCCGCCGGGGTCAGATTGGCCGAGATCAATCCGGGGCTGGCCCAGGTGCTCCAGCCCGGTCATCAGCCCGCTCTGGCCCACCGAAGCCTCAATGTGCTCAGTGGTGTGCCAGCAGACCGAACTGATGTGGATATCGGTGATGAGATTGATTTCCTGGTGATCGTCGCCCGCGCCGGTGCCGTGCCGGAGGTGGGGCGCGTCCAGCCCGGCCCGCTCAAACTGCGGGTTGGCGGGATTGTGTTTATCTTCCATCACCCAGGGCGGAATGCTGCTGGGGCTGTTCTGGGAGCTGTAGCTGTTGTCCTGCCAGGTCCAGCTGGGGTTTTCCGGCAGGATCGGCGGCGGCGTATCATTCTGGACATAGGCGATAATGGTTATGCCCAGGTGGACCGGCTCCCCGCTCACCCGGCTGGTGCCGCCCTTCTCATAAACTGAGGCGTAATCATAGGTCTCCCCGCCCACAAATTCAGTGGGGTTGCCGAGACTCTCGCCCGTGGAGCCGCCGGAGACGGTATCGCCGGTTTCCACCAAAAGGGCGGTGAGGCCGCCGGGCTGGCCGCTGAAACCCGTGACCGGCTTGAACCTGAGCTCGGCGGAGGCCTCCAGATACAGCGCGCCCGATTCGCCGCTCACGCTGATATCCACCCAGCTCCCGCCGTTGTAATACTGCCAGACGCCTTCCGTGGCCGGATCGGCTTCAGAGCCGGTGATCAGAATGCCTCTGAAGCCGTTGCCGGAGTTGCCCTCAACCTGATCACGGGCATCGCTGAAGAACTGGCCGAAAAGGTCTTCCACAGTCTGGCCCGCCGGTTCCGCTCCGGGCTGGTTGACGAAATCGGGCAGCTCGACCGAATCGCCGCCGGTGAGTTCCGGCGCGTCGTTGACCGGCTTGATGGTGATGGAGCCTTTGAGGCTGTCGACCGTCTTTCCGGGCGCGGCGTCATTGGCCGCGCTGAAGTTGATTTCAACCAGGCCGTTATAATCGGCTTCCGGGGTGTAATCCAGCCCGCCGTCCAGAAGGGCCTCCAGATCGCTCAAGGAGCCGGTGATCTTCAGGGTGCCGGAACCGTCGCCGTCCACGGTCAGGTTCGGATGATCATCGCGCACGGTCAGCGAGCCTTGGCCCACACTGACGGTGACGGTGTAAGTGCCGCTGCCGCCCGGATCGCTGAACGACCAGGAGGGCACGGGCGCGGTGGCGTCCTCATCGAAGACGGGGTTGACGAAGATGGTGATATTGACTTTTTCGGCGGTGTAGGGGCGATTGGCCTCCGGCACGTCGCCAAAGATTCCGGCGCTGTCGGTCAGGTCATAGCTTTGGCCGTTGACCAACTGCGGGAAGGGGGTGTTGCCGGAGGTGTTGCCGGAGGCGTCGCCGGTTTTGTCATCGCCGTCCTTGGGCTGATAGGGGGCGGCAATGGGCGTGTTCTCCACCAGGCGCACTTCGAGCTGGCCGGGCTGGCCCTCAAAACCCGCTTCAGGCACGAAACGGATTTCCGTATCTTTGGCCAGATACAGAGCGCTGGAATCGCTTACGCCCGTTATGGGCCGCCATTGGCCATTGCCGTCTTTATACTGCCAGACGCCCTGGTCGGCCGTGCTGCTGTCGCCTACGACCAGTATGCCCTGGAATTTGCCGGTCTGATCACCGAATTCAGGGTGGGCATGCGAATCGGCCGCATCCTTGGGATCGCCCATCAAGCCGTCCATCAGGTTTTCGATTTTTGTGCCGCTGATGTCGTCTGAATCGGAATCGCGGTCAACCGGGTCCAGATAGGTGTTCTGGCCGTCCGGGGCGGTGGGGCGGTCGTTGACCGGGCGCACGTCAATGGCCAGTTCGCCATTGACGGTGTGAGTTATTCCGGCCGCGCCCGCCGTGTCTGTAACTTCGATGCTGATAGTATCGGGGCCGTTGTAATCGGCCTTGCCCTTATAGGTCAGATTGTCGGCAATGGCCTTGTTGATAAGGTCCGGCTCACCCGTGATGATGACCGTGGAATTATCCGCGCCATAGCTGAAGGTAACCTTGCCGGTGGGGTCGTCAGAGAAGGTGAAGGTTCCATTTTCCACTTTCAGGGTGACGGTGAGATTGTCTTTGCCGTCCTTATCGGTGTCGCTGAAGATCAGGTCGCCCGCCTTAAAGGTGTATTCCGCGTCTTCCCAGACGGTGAGCCCGTCGGCGGGCACGGTGATGACCGGCTCGTTGAGGTTGTAATCACCCACATAAACGCGCACGCTCATGTGCCCGTCGTCTTTGTCGGAAATCTGGGTGGCGCCGCCGGTCTTGGTGCTGCCGTCGGCGATGTTGTATGTTCCGGCGTCGGTAAAGACGCTCGAGCCGGTTTCCACCAGAAGGAAATCGAACTGCTGAATGCCGTCAACACTGGCGTCCTGGCAGACGAAGCGCACCATCGCGTCTTTTGGCAGATAGAAAGCGTTGGATTCGCCCAAGGGGTCAGGGAAGGTCTGCCAAGCGCCGCCAGAGAGCTTATACTGCCAGTGGCCTTCGGCTTCCCGGATATAGCCTTCATCGCCGACGGCCAGAGGGCTGCCGGTGCCGGTTATCAGAATGCCCTGAAGCTGATCGGCCTCACTGCCGTCGCCATGGTTCGCATCGCGCGGATCGGTGAAATGGGAATCAGTCAGATTATCCTTTTTCACCAAATTTTCCACCAGCCAGCCGTTGGCATCCTGGGAACCCTGCGGGAGGGAGCGGTCAACCAGAATTTCATCCACCGTATCGCTGAGGCCGTCGATGACCGGCGCGTCGTTGACGGGCTTGACCGTGACGGTCAGTTCTTTGGCTTCCAGCGAATAGATGGTATCGCCGCCGACCTCCGGCATGTCGACGGCCGTCCCGGCGGAGGGAGGCGAAACGTCGGTCGACGTTTCCACTAAATGCACGTTCAGACCGGCCGTACCGCTGGGCGGCGTGCCGTAGTAATCGGCGGCGGGCACAAAGCGCAGGCTGTCTGTGCCGGACAGGTACATGGCCTGGCCATTGGCCAGGTTCACATCGGTCCAGTTAGCGCCGTTGTCGGTGCTGTATTGCCAATGGCCGTAATCTGTCCCGCTTTCCGGGCCGGTGATGAGGACGCCGTTGAAGCTGTTGGCGGTGGAGCCGCCTGTGACCGCGTCTTTGCCGTCGTTGAAATGGTCGTTGGACGGGAACAGGTCATTGATTGTTTTGCCGCTGTTGCCCGCGTCCGTGCCCGCGTCCTCATTCACTTCCAGGGGAGTGACGGGTTTGTTCGCCACCCATTCCGGCGCGTCGTTGACGGCCTGAATCTTGGTGCCGACGGCCACATGTTTTTCCGAGAACGCGGTGATGTTGCCGCGTTTGGCGTCGGTTACGTCGACTTTCCCGCCGGTGGTCAGGGCCGGGCTGCTGGTGGAATCGGCCAGATAGGCTTTGAGTTTTCCGGTTTCGCCGTTAAAATCGTCTTTGGGCACGAAACGGACTTCCGTGCCTTTGGCCAGGAACAGGCCGTTGGCTTCACTGACGCCCGTAATGGTCCGCCATTGGTTGTTGGCGTCCTTATATTGCCATTCACCCTGATCGGCTGTGGCCCCGTTATCATAGATGACCACACCCGCGAAGGTATACTGTCCGGGCACATCCGGCGCGTTGCCGCCATAGCGCATGTCCAGCTCGTCATAGGAGCCGCTGAAAATCTGCTCAACGGTTTTGGTGGGGATCTGCGCTTTGGAGGCCTCATCGTGGCCGCTGTCTTCCAGCACAGGGTTATTGGTAAATGGATCTTTCAGCGACTGGTTGCCGCTTCCGTCATAATCATTGACCGCGTCCGTCCGGTCTTTGACCAGGGGGGCGTCGTTGACGGGCTTGACCGTAATGTCCACGGTGATTTCGGCCGGATCGTTGCGGGAAGCGTTGGTCGTTGAGCCGTCATGGCCCGCGTCTTCGATGGTGAAGGTGACCTGGGGACGGTCATTGCCGCTGGCGTAGAAGTTATCGGCCGGAGTGTAGGTTATCTTGCCGCTCGCCTCGCCAATGGCGGAGAGGAGGGCGTTGAGCCCTTCCAGGGTGCCGGTGAAGACCACAGTGGTGGTGCCGTCGCCGGAAACATAGCTTACCCCGGAGGGCAGTTTGGTGGTATCGATATTCAGCTTGCCGGGGTCGGTTCCGGCATTCGCTCCCGCGCCGCAGTTGACTTTAACGGTCAGGGTGAAATCGCTGTAGCCCTTGTTGCTTTCAATGATATCCTTGTCGGTGAAGGATATGCCGGTCAGGGTGGTGCTGGATTCCTCATTGGTCTCATAGGAGACGGGGGGAGTCCCCCATACCGGCGCGTCATAATCGGGCGCGATTTTTATCTTGATATCAACCGTGTTCTGGGTGTAGGGGCGGTATGCATCCTTCACATTGCCGAAAGTCCCGCCGGCGCTCAAATTGACCCCGGCGGCACAGATTGCGCCATTGGTAAGAAAGGCCGGATAAGCGATATTACCCAGAGAGGGGTCGTCATAGGGGGCCTTAACGCCCTCGGTTCCGGTGTTTTCCACCAGCCGCACGCTGAGCTTGCCCGGCTCGCCATAGAAATCTTTCACCGGGTTGAAACGTATATAAGCGTTTTTGGAAAGATAGACGGCGTTGGTGTCGCTGGGGTTGGTGATGTCCACCCATTTGGTGCCGTTGTGATACTGCCATACGCCTTCGGTGGACGGGTTGCTCAGGTCGCCGGTTATCAGGATGCCCTGGAACTTGCCGTTCTGCCCGCCCTGGTCATTGGGGTCGGTGAATTTTCCGGTGAGATAAGCGTCAGTAAAGAGATCACTGACCTTCTGCCCGCCGGTTCCGCCCGTTCCTCCGGTGGCGTCGTTCGGGCCCATGACGGTGTCTTCAGCCACATCGTTCATCTCCACTTTATTTCCGGCGGTAACCTGCGGCTGATCGTTGACCGCCCGCACGTCCACATCTATCAGCCTCACAGTCACCAGGCTCACGCCGTCCTTAACATAGATGTATGAACCGGCGGCGGCGTTGTCGAGCGGCGGGGCGGCCTCACTGATGGAGGGCAGGTGGCCGGTGTGGCCTTTGTCGTCAATGGAGATTATCAGGCGGACATCGCCGTTGGCGTTCGCGCCCGGATGGAATTTCATGGCGGCCAGCATGGCGTTGATTTCAGCGATGGTGGCTGTGCCGGTGAATTCCTGTCCGCTGGAGCCTTTATAGGTGAGGGTGCCGGAATCAACGGCTATGCGGTATTCGACCTCCAGGTTGAAAGAATCCGCGTCTGCCACAATCGCGCCGGTGCCGGAAGGGTCCAGGAGGTCTTTCAGGGTTATGCCGGTGGTGTCGTCGCAGCCATACAGATCTTCATAAACATGGGGGTTGTCCACCACGTTGATGATCGGGGCCTGATTGGCTTCAATACTGACGTTGATCAAAAAGCGGGTATCATCAGTGGTGAGGCCATGAGCCACGCCCGGATCGGAGCCGTTGCCCTGATCATCTATCTCCACCCGGATATCGGCCGTGACGTTCTTGCCCGGATTTTCCACCATGAATTTAAGATTGTTCAGGTCGGCCTGTATTTCCGCCCAGGTGCCGGTGAAGGTGATCTTGCCGCTGACGCTGGTATCCGCGTCGCTCAGGAAGCTGCCGGTCTTGGCCGCGAATTCACCCAGAGCTGTATTGGTGCCCAACTCGGTGGAGCTGATGGTGACGGTGATGTCTTTCTCTTTGATGGCGCCCCAACTGGACCATTCGGTGTTGCCGCTGAGGTCGGAGGGGTCTTTGCGGTCGTTGGGATCATCAATCGTCAGGCGGCCGGAAAGATCGATCTCGTATTTTTCGTCGGCCACGTTACCGGCCACTATTTCCAGGGTCGGCAAAGCCTCGGTTTCTCCCTGCGGCACCTGCTGATGATCATTGGGTTTGACATTAAAATCCACCGTGGGCGCGTCGTTGGCCGCTTTCACGGTCAGGGTGAAAGTTTCACCGCTCCAAAGCTGTTTCGCTCCGGCCGCTCCTTCCGGGCCGGTATTGCCCTTGTCGTCATAAACGATGCTGATGGTGTCGGTTCCGTTGAAATGGAGGTCGCTCTTGTAATAGACGCTCTTAATGGCATTGTTTATCCCGGCCAGGGTGCCGGTGATGATCAGATTGCCGCTGCTGTCGGTTACGGTCGACTGCACGCCCGTAATCTTGCCGCCGCTGAAAAAGACCTTGCCGTGAACCGCGCTGATGGTGACCGTGGCCATGCCCTCAAAAGAATCCACGTCTGTGAACTGAAGCCAATTGCCGCTGCCGTCCTTAAAAGTGAGGTGGGTGTTGTCATCCTCAATCGCGTCGGGCAGCCTCAGGTCGCCGGGAGCGATGTTGGCCGTGGGCGCGTTGTTTTGGGTACTGACATATATGTTGAGAGTCTTATGAATGTCAAAGCCGTCAGTGCGGCTGTGGTTGCCTTCGCCGCCGTTGTTGCAGTCATAAAAATCAAAGGTGATGTCAATGCGGCCGTTGAGGTCTTTGACCGTTCCATCACCGCTATCGGGCAGATAGGTGAGATGTTTCAGGGCTTCGTTGATATCTTCCAGCGAGCCGACAAGCTTCATTGTGCCGGTCTCGCTCACGTCAACTGACAGCCCTGTGGGCACATAGCCGTCTTTCCAGGAGAAAGAGCCATATTTGCTGCCCTCTGTCAAACCGCCGGAAGTGTCGAAAAGCTTGCCGATAACAGCGGTGATGTCCAGTTCGACCGTCTCATAGAGGTGAGTGACATCACCATCATATCCGGCGGGCCAATCGGGATCTTTGATTTGAATGAATTTCAGCGGGTCATTGTCATCGGTGATGCTCGAATCGCAGATGTGAACGGCATTATCGTCGGTGGCGTACAGGGTGTTGTTTTTTTCCAGGCCCTGGCCGAACTCCGGCTGCTGATTGACCGGATTGACGTCGATTTTGAAAACGTGTTCCTCGGCCGTATCGCCGCCGCCGTCCTGGGCGTAGAGGCTGCTGTCGCTGACCTTGAAGGAGAAGGAATCCTTGTGGTAGCTCCAGGTGTATTTATCGCTGTTTTCGTTATTGGTGCTTTTGCCGCTCTTGTAGCTCAAAAGGCCGTCGTTAATGTCTTTCTGGGTGAAGGTGGAGCCGACGCCCAGAACCACGCCGTCGCGCATCAGGCTGCCGTATTCACAGGCTTTGGTGATGGTGTAGGTCAATTCATCCGCGGTGTTGTCCGGGTCGCGCGTGTAGAGGGTGGGGCGGTTGGGGTTGACCAGCTCCCAGCCGGATTCCCAGGCTTTGGGGTCGGTGGAGTCAGTCGGGATTTTAACGTTTTCAGAGCCCCAGATTTTAATCACGCCGTTTTCATCAACCAGAGCGCCGCCCGCATCCAGAGAGCCCCGGTCTATGCCGGTGTTGTTATTGACTTCCGGCGCATCGTTGGTCATGGCTATGTTGACCGTCACCGTCCGGGTTTCGCCCGCGCGGGGGCCGTTGTATTCCGCGCTCGTATCCACGGCCCGAACATCGAACGAATCCGTAAAAAATTCGCCGCCCAGATGCCGGTATCTCAGAAAATCGCCGTCCGCTATCTGTTTTTGGGTGAATATATCCCCCACCGACACGGCTTTCCATATGCCATCGGTGTCTTTAAATTCAAGCACGCCGGTTTTGGGATCGGGCAGGCTCATTATTTCAAGCTCCAGATCGTCCGGCTTGAAATCCGCTCCACCGCGCCCGCTCCCGTCCGCGTTATATATCGGGTAGCCGTCCGCGTCCTTATCGCGCACGCTGTCGGGGGCGTCTTCGTCTGTCAGGGTCAGGTAGTCCTTAAGGTCAACCGCGCCGCCTTCGGCCGGAACATAAACATCCTCGACCTCCACTTCCGGCGCGTCATCGTGGGGCCGGATGTTGATTTTAATCGCTATGTCCTGGCCATTCACATCTTTGTAGACATAGTTATAGGTATCGGACACCACGAACTTCAGGGTATCCTGAAAATGCTCGCCGCCGTTGTGAACATATTTGACATTGTCGGCCAGAAGGTCGGCGTAGCTGAAAGCCTCGCCGACATACAGCGTGCGCCAGTCCCCGCCTTCCCTGATCATCAGCCAGCCGGTGGACGGATTTTCCAACAGGCTGATGAGGATGTCTTCATCAGCGGTGTCGGTGTCGTTTATTTCAATTATGGGCGGTTGGCGGTTGAGATTGAAAGAATAGTAATAATCATCGTCCTTGCCCTGGGCCTGGGCCTGTTCCTTCAGAAGGTCGTCGGCTTCGATTATTATGGGGACGGCGTTGTTGTTTACCGTGACCTCGGGCGCGACCAGTTTATCAAATTCAGTGGTGCTATCGCCGCCGATCGGCTTTTTCAGGGCCACCTGAAGATCAAATTCAATCTCAGCCAAGGCGGCCCCTTTTTCATAGGGGTTGCCTTCATTGCTGGTGTAATTGTCATCGCGCCCGGCCCATTCATATATGCCGCCCTCGCGGTTGGTGTCCGGCCAACTGCTGACGCAGCCGTCCCGAACGGTAAATTTGAAACTTGTATTATAGTCATAATATGTATCAGCGTCTTTGCCGTCCCAGAAGGAATCGCCGCCGCCGATAAAGCAATAAAATTTGACCCGCCCCAGTTCAATATCCTCATTGGTGAAGCTGTCGCCGACGGCCATTTTGAAATGGGCGCCGTTTTTTTCATAAAGGATATAGCCCTTTTCCGGCAGTCCGGCAATGGTATAGGAAAGGGTTTTATTATTTGAATCAACATCCGTGGCCTGAAGCATATCCTTGGTGATGGTGACGATATAGCCCTTGTAGCCGTCCGCCGTGCCGTTATCGCCAAGCTGCGGGCGCTCGTTGTTCTCGCCTATTCCGGTGCCCAGGCCGGTGTTGTTTTTGATGGTGGGGTCATCATTATTGGGGGCGGTTTCGATGATTATGGTATAAGTGGCGTCCAAAGAGTCATTTTTTGAATCATCGGCATATCCCGGCAGCTTGATGCCCCCCGGAACCTGGCGGTCGGCGATATGAAGCTTGAAGCTGGGCCGTTTGTCGCCGGTCAGGTCGCCCGGTTCGTCATCGGTGGCGTCATAGCAGAGATATTGCAGCTTGTCGGCCGTGAAAACCGAATCGCTGGACAGGAGGGTCTCCGTGAATGTGCCGTCGCCGTTGGGAATTTTAAGGTAAAGGCGGCCGCCTTCCGGCAGCTTCAGATCCTTGACGGTCACTGTAATGTATTGAAGGTCATCGTCGCCCCCGTCAAATATCAGGCCGCCTTCCGGCTGGACATATTCTGGCCGGATGCCGTCGGCATAAAGGTTGGCGCCCTCTTGGCGCTCCCAGACCCACAGCGTAATGGGGCCGGTGTCGCCCTCTTCCTGATCGGCCCCGGACAGGGTGAATTCCATATTGACCGGATTGATGTTGATTTTCAGCTCAAAGGGGGCGCCGTTATCGGTCACGGCTCCGCCGCCGTCATCGACGGTGAATTTTATGACGGAGACGTCAGGGGTGGAGGCGTCCACAGTGGCATTGCCCTGGGCGTCGTAAGTATATTTGATGGATTGGCCGGTATATTCAAAGGAGATCTTGCCCTCGATGAGTTCGGCCAGGGAAAAGGTGGCCCCTTCACCCAGGCGGATATCGCCCTTCTTGATCACGCCGTTGGCGGGCAGCCCCTGAATGGTTATGCGGATTTCAGCGGCCAGGCTGTCGGGGTCGTTAATTTCCCCGTTCGGTTTGGCCAGGCCGAAATCCTCAAGGGTCAGAACTTTGCTGTTGGAGGACTGGGCGGTTTTGTTGTCGTATACGCTGGGATACGAATCGCGATCCTTGGGAAGGGTCACTTCGGGCGGATCGTTGACGGGCGTAATATCGATAGTGGTGGTATAGGCCGCGCTTTCGGTTTCAAAACTGTCGACCACCGTCAGTTTCAGATTCATGGAGCCATTGACCTGATAATCGCCCTGGAAATAAATCTTGCTCATGATCGCCTCGATTTCACTGGCGGTCATGGGCTTGATTATCTCCAGAGTGAGGCCGTCGCTTGATATATCCCAATCCGTGCCCTTGCCGGTGAGACCGGCGTCGGCATAAAGCTTGCCGACGGCCGTTTTGCCGTCCAGCGGGCTGAGCTCCAGCTTGGCTGTGAGCCGGTCATTATCATTGGCGGAGACCACGTTGCGGTCGGATACTTTCAAGCCGCTGAAATAGAGCTTGCTTTCGGTATTGTTGTCATTGTTGGATACGGTGTTTTCCTTGACCCGGCTTTCAAAATCCTTGCTGTCTATTGTCGGCCTGTCGTTGACCAGCACTTCCCTGATTTCTGAATCGGCCGGATCGCCGGAAGCGGAAGAGCCGCTGTGGACTTCAACAGTAAAGGTGACCCTGCCGGGATCGCCGGAAGTGTAATTGACGGTGTTCAGAAGGGCGTTAATGCCCTCGGCCGTGCCGGTGATGGTGATGGAGCCGGTGCTCTTGTCAATGCTGCTGACTCCGGGCCACCCGGCATTGCTGCTGAATGAACCCACCAGAAGGTCATCTTTGTCGGTGACCGTGATGACCAGGGTCAGCACGCCATCGCCGGAGACGGAAATTCCCTTGATGCTGGAAATCGCCCCCGCGTTAATCATGTCCTGAAATTGGCCGTCTTCAATGCTCACGTCCTCACCGGACAGAGCCTGGACCAAACCGGCCCTGAAGGCCGCCTGAGCTTTGTCGCCCTCGTCCTTTTGTTCGCCGCGCGCGGTATCCTGGTCGGCCGCGCCGCCTTCGGTGCGTATGAACGTTTGGTCGTCGCCATTCGGTGCGTTGTCGTGATTATCGATATTTGGATCCACGAAAGCGTCGGCTATGGCCGCGCCCACCGCGCCGTCGAAGACCTGGCGGGGCTCCAGGGCCAGCATCATGGAGTGAATGGCCAGAGGGCTGGATTTAGTATTCTTTTTCGCGGGTTTAGTCGTTTTCCACCATTTGGCCATAGGTCTCACCTTTTACGTCTCTTTATTGTCCCTTATTGGTTTCTGTTAGGTATAACTACACTATCCTATAAGATAGCAGTATAGCGATAATTACATTTTATGGCAAGCTAAAATAATAGCTATTTTACTTTTAATAATCCGATATTGTTTATATAAATAGTGGGAAATAAAATGGCCGCAACCCTTTTTCGGGGTTGCGGCCCTGATCAAAAACATAACAGCGGTTGACCGCCGCCGGGAGAAATGTTTTTGCCCGGCGGCGGTTCCGGGGGTCTTTAGTCACCGCCGCCGGGCAAAAACATTTCTCCCGGCGGCTGCCTGGCCGTCTTTCTTGAGGGCTGGAAAGTGTGCATAGATGAGTGGGAGCCGGAAGCCGGGAATTGTTTTTGGCCCGGCTCCGTTCCGGGGGTCTTTAGTCACGGAGCCGGGCCAAAAACAATTCCCGGCTTCCGGCGGGTCAGGGTTTTACTGAAACGCGGCGCTAGAAAGTCAGCCTACCCACAATGGATTCGGTGAAAGTCACCAATTCGCCGCTTTTGACTTTCTGGTAGAGCAGTTCCATATCCGGCTCAAAATAGCGGTCTTCGTCTACGGTGGGCACGTCCTTGCGGACGTGCTCACGGAGCTTGTTCACTATCGAGGACGGCGCGGGGCTGTCGCCGGACAAATCCAGGGCCTGAAGGGCGATCATCAGCTCAATGGCCGTGATGTACTGGAGTTTCTCCGCAACCTGCACTGCCTTTTTGGCCGCCGTGTAGGCCATACTGACCGGATCTTCCTGATTGGCGCAGGTCGGGACGCTGTCCACCGAAGCCGGGAAGCTCAGCATTTTAATTTCGTTGACCAGCGCGGCCGCCGTATACTGCGGGATCATGAAGCCGTTGTTCAGGCCGGGGTTCTTCACCAGAAAAGCCGGGAGGCCATTGTTGAAGAAGCGGTTAACCATGCGGTCGGAGCGGCGTTCGCTGGTCTTGGCCAGAATGCCGGAGGCCAGACAGATCATGTCCGCGCCGCCGCCGACGTAACTGCCGTCAAAATTGCCGCCCATGAGCGGGGTATCCTCGCCGTCCGCGCCGCCGGGGAAGACGATCGGGTTATCGCTGACAGACAGGGACTCGCCCCAGATGTTTTCCAGGGCCTGACGGAGGATTCGTTTGCCCGCGCCGTGGAGGTGCGGGGTACAGCGCAGAACGTAGGGGTCCTGCACGCGGGCGTGCTTGTTGGCCTCCATAATGCCGCTGTCGGCCAGAAGCCGGCGCATCAGCGCGGCCGTCTCATGCTGCTCGCTGTGGCGCTTGACGCTGTGGAGCCGCTCGTCGCAGCCCAGGATGGTGCCCTTCATGGCCTCAAAGGTGGCGCAGCCGACGATGTCCAGGTTGCGGGCGGCCATCAGCGCGTCGTAAATGGCCAGGACGGCCAGGCCGGTGGGCGAAGTCGAGCCGTTCAAGAGGCTCAGGCCTTCTTTACAGCGCAGGGGTACCGG
The DNA here is from genome assembly GCA_023525915.1 of Acetispira formosa (nom. nud.). GTDB lineage: Bacteria > Desulfobacterota > Desulfarculia > Adiutricales > Adiutricaceae > Adiutrix. The sequence continues at coordinate 32,861 of CP026659.1, forward strand.
AGTCAGGCCGGCCTGTTTCAAAGCTTCGCCGCCCTCCAGCAGACGGTTTTTGTAATAGGCCCGCCCTTCGCCCATTAACAGGAGGGTCAGGTGGCCCTCCACGGCCAGGTAGCCCACCGAGCCGTCGCCGGGGGCATAGGGGGTGACCTGGGCGTTAAGGGTCTGGCGGATGAGGTCTATCAGCTCGAACGATATGCCTGAAACTCCCCGGCCCGTGTTGAGGATCATCTGAAGCTGAATGGCCCGCACCTGCTCTTCCGGGAGTGGTTTGCCGACCGAAGCGGCGTGGGAGCGCACAATATTGCGCTGAAGTTCGGCCGCCTCATCCGGCGGAATGACATAGCGGACGTTTTCCCCAAAGCCGGTGGTCACGCCGTAAATGAGGCGGTTCTCGGACAGGAAGCGGTCGATTATGGCCCTGGATTTTTTTACCCTTTCAATATAAAAATCGGAAAAGGTCAGTTTGGCTCTGTGGCGGGCCACGGCGATGAACTGATCGAGAGTGATGTCCTCCGCGCCAAGGACAACTTCAGTGATGTCGGCGGGATTGGTTTTGAAAAAATGGTCTATCATCTGTAACTCCTTTGTGCGTGGTCCGCACGGGACTATGTCTAGGTGAGGGTTTCCCTAAGTTAAAGTACGGCGGCCATCATCGTATTAAGAGCGGCGCCCCCTCACCTATGGGTACACGGACACCGTTCGGCGGACATTAGGCCTGGGCCTGCCCGGCTGGCTGGGTGGCCAGGGAGACGGCGGTGAAAACGACCAGGCAAACCAGGCCGGAGAATATTTCCGTGGGTATGCCGAAGAAACTGACTCCGCCAATGGCGGCCACGGCGATGACCGTGCCGGTGGCCATGGCCGCGACAGCGCCCTGACGGGTGGCTTTTTTCCAGAAGAAGCCGCCGACAACCGGTATGAATACGCCGCTGGTATAGAGAGTATAGCTCATCAATAGAAGTTTGACGATCTGCGGCACCAGGAAGGAAAGGCCAATGGCCAGAACGCCGATAATGAGCGTCCAGACGCGCGACAGCATCAGCAGGCGCTTGGGATCGAGTTCCTTGCCTTTGTGGAGCACCTCCCGGTAAACGTCATTAATGACGTGGGAGGTGGCGGCCGTCAGGATGGAGGCGGCGGTGGACATAATGGCCGCCATAATGGCCGCCAGCACCAGACCGGCCACCACGGGCGAGAGGGCGCTCATGATCAGGGTGGGCACGGCCATGCCGGTATCGGGCAGATCTGGGAACATGCCGCGCGCGCTCATGCCCATCAGGGCCGGGAAAATGGTTATCCCGATGATGATGACGCCGGCCAGGATGCAGGAATTGCGGGCCGTGCGGCCATCTTTGGAGGCGAAGATGCGCTGATAGACGTCCTGGCCGATGAAGGTGTAGAGGATCAGCGGCAGAGTCAGCCAGAGGATGAAGGAGAAGCCGTCGCCGCCCATCATGCCGTAGAAATTTTCCGGCGTGCCGACCTGGTCGATCATGGCCTGGGTGGCCTCCCAGCCGCCGGTGTTGTTGATGACGATCAAGGCGGCGGCCACGCAGCCGATCCCGGCGATGATCATCTGGATAAAATCGGTGAGGGTGGCGGCCCAAAGCCCGCCGATAGAGGTATAGACCACGAAGATGACGGCGGCCACGAAACCGCCGATGACCGGGTCCATGCCGAGGGCGGCGAAGACGTTGCGGGCGGCGGAGACCTGCCCGGCCAGAATGCCCACCAGGGCCACCAGCGACAAAACCGAGGCCACTGTGGCCAAGCCCGTGCTGCCGAATCTTTTGCTGAGGAAATCAGGCACGGTGTAGAGGGCCATATCGCGCATGCGGCAGGCCACCAGCGCCACCAGAATCAGGCCCAGCCCCCCGGCAATGCCGTTCCACCAGGCTACCAGGCCTTTTTCATAGGCCATTTGACCTATGCCGATAACGAAGCCGCCGCCGAAATAGGTTGCGGCCAGGGCGAAGGAGGCGAAGACGATGCCGAGCCGCCGTCCGGCCAAAAGAAAATCATCGACATCGTTGTTAAAGCGATTAGCCCAGATTCCGACGCCGAGCATCAGAAGAAAATAAACGATCAAAACCACAAGAATCATACTCATCCCGGGCGGAGCCCGGCCCCCATGTCTAGGTAATGGTTTCTTAATTTTGGCGGCCCTCATCGTATTAAGAGCGGTACCCCCCGGCCTGCGGGAGGCCGGGGCGCGCATGAAAGCCATAGCGCTTTCCGCCCCAAACCGTCTTGCGGGCTGCCGTCCACTTTGAAGCAAATGGAAATTTCCGTTTTGATATAGAGCAAAAACCCGGCCATTGCCTTTTCAGGGGCGGCAGGGCCGGGGCGCGGTGGGCCAGAGTTTGGCAACCTTTTGTATTATCAGCTAATTTTCAATATTTTCAGGTAAATGAGGTTTATGGGGAAAATCTGGAACGGCTGGAAATCAAGTGGATTTTTCATCAGAAAACGCAATCATTTCTTGCATGCAAGTTTTTATTGCATATGGCTTCAGCGGTCTTCCGCCCCGCCTGCCGAAAGCCCCAGCTTTTTCAAACGCTGCTGCAAGCCTTGGCGGCTCAGCTTCAAGGCTTTAGCCGCCCGGCTGATGTTGTTGTTATGCTCTTTAAGGGCGCTTTCTATCAGATGTTTTTCGTGGTCCAGGAGGGCCTCTTTCAGCCCCAGGCGCAAGGAATCCTTGCGCTCAATCGGCAAAGAAACGGCTTTCCGGCGGGTCAACCGTTCGGGGAAATGTTTCACATCCAAAAGACCGCCTTCAGCCACGGCTGTGGCGTAATCGAGGGTGTGGAAGAGTTCGCGGATATTTCCGGGCCAGTCGTAGCCCATCAGCACGGCCTGGGCGGCCTCCGTCAGGCCCCGGCGGGGGCGGGGGCCGCGCGCGGGGCTTTTCAGATAATGCTCCACCAGGAGCGGGATGTCTTGCGGCCGCTCCCTTAAAGGCGGGATCTCGATGGTCACGGTATTGAGGCGATAGAAGAGATCCTGCCGCAGACGGTTATTTTCAATGGCTTCAAGGGGAGGCTCGTTCATGGCCGCGATAACCCTGAAATCGCAGACCAGATCCTTTAGTCCGCCCACCCGCCGGAATTTCTTTTCCTGAAGCACGCGCAGAAGTTTTGATTGCACCTGAAAGTCCATGGAATTGATTTCATCGAGAAACAGGGTGCCGCCGTCGGCTTCGTCGAGAAGGCCGCGCTGGTTGCCGCTGCCGGTGAACGCGCCTTTGACTGTCCCGAAGAGAACGCTTTCAATGATGCTGGAAGGAATGGCCGCGCAGTTAATGGCCACAAAGCCGCCGCTTTGCCGGAGGCTGGCGGAATGGATGCTTTGGGCGAACATTTCCTTGCCGGTGCCGGTTTCGCCCAGGAGCATGACGGAAAAATCGCTGGCCGCGACTTTGCGGGCCACCTCCATCGCCTCACGAAAATTTTCTGAATTGCCGATGAGGTCGTCAAAGACGTAATAGCGGTCGATAATGTCGTAGCGCGGCCACCCTTTCCCGTCGGACTGCTGCATGAAGCGGCTGAGGATGTCGCGCTGGGCCGTGTAGTTCGACAGAGCTTCAAGATCCATCACCAGGCCGTAGGCTCCGTAAAAATGCCCGTCGAGATAGAGGGGAAAGCCGCTGTTTATGGAGATGACTTCATCGCCAAAACGGTTGCTGAAGAAATCGCAGCGGTCCTTCACCGCGCGGTGTTCGCGGAGGGTGGTGAGGATGGTGCTGTAGTCTTCATCGACGGTGTACACTTCCTGGAGGCGTTTGCCGATAACGTTTTCCCGGATGAGTGATTCAATGCGCTGGCAGGTATCGTTGAGGAATATCAGGCGGCTCTGGTTATCAAATATCTGGAGGCCGAGATTGAGGTTAGTGAGGACGTTTTCGAATATTTTGGCTTTGATCGGGGCATCGCTGATAAAGACGATCTGGCCGCCGCCTTCGGGGTTATTCATGGTGACGGCCTGATAGGTGTCGCCTTCAAAGGTGAAGCTTTCCGCGCCTTGCATGGTGAGATTGAGGATTCCGGTGAATTCCAGTCCCCGGCATTTATTCAGATGGATATAGAGCGGCAGCGAACGGGGGGTTTCGAGTGCCCCAAATTCCTGAAAAATGCCATTCTTATCCATAAAACAAGCAATATACCAAGACATTTTATGCTCCCGCCGGTTCTTAGCCGCCATGATAGCACACTCCGGGTGGAGGCGGTAGCAGTAGCGGTGGCGGCCCCTGGCCGCGTGATTAAAGGACTTGGCCTGAAAGGCCAACCAAAGGGCTCCGCCCTCTGGACTCCGGCTGGGGGAGGGCCCACGCGGGCCCTACCCCAGACCCCACCCGCGCCAAGGGGCAAGCCCCTTGGAACCCCAAGAGGTCAGGGTCAGATTCAACTTTCCCCTTCCCGCATCGCCGCAACTCGCTTCGAGTACGAAGCTCAGACAAGCGGCGACGCTTCATACACCTTCCGCTCTAACCGCTGTCGGCCCCTTCACATTGGGCTGTTACATCTTGCTATAGGCAGCTTCATTGGATGTTTGTGGCTTCACGTATGTTCGGCTGATTACTTTTTCCCCTCCAATAGCTTTTCCAGCGCTGTAACGGTGAGACTTTGTCGTCTTTTTTCTAATGAGCAACTCATTGAAAAAGCGATAGGCGGCAGAGAGACGGACTAACAGCACTGGAAAGGGCCTTTAAGGGGAAGATGATTTAAGCCGAACATACGAGAACTACCACTCAGCCCATGAGGCCACCTATCGCAAACTGTAACGGTCCAACGTAAAACCACCTATAGCACCAGAAACCGACGCGGCATGAAGCGTCGCCGCTTGTTTGAGCTGAGCTTGCGAAGCGAGTTGCGGCGATGCGGGAAGTGGAAAGTTGAATCTGACCCTGACCTCTTGGGGTTCCAAGGGGCTTGCCCCTTGGCGCGGGTGGGGTCTGGGGTAGGGCCCGCGTGGGCCCTCCCCCAGCCGGAGTCCAGAGGGCGGAGCCCTTTGGTTGGCCCTTCGGGCCAAGTCCTTTAATCGCGCCACCCGGCACACCACTCCATTGTTGACATTTATTTGCGGGCATGATTTACTTTTGACGGGTATTAGAAGTGCCCGCCCCGTGGGGTCGTCCCAAACGAAGTCCCACCTAGATCATGCTGTTCACCGAAAGGTGCGCGGCAGGGTCGGGTGTGGACTGAATACAATACTCTTCGGAGGAATAGGTCCACGGCCGTTTGGGGTCGCTTCTAACACCCGGCCATTATTTTAATGGCCTCTAAATTATTTAGGAGGCGTTATATGCCCGAATCCGAAGCGAAAACCCTATTTCTTATCGACCGTCAACGTGCCACCGACCTCTCTCCTTTTTTCGAAAAAATGTGCGAACAACTTAATATCTATTATGATTGCTATTATCATATGTATAAGGAGTTCAGAGATTATTCCCGCCAGATTGTTTTTCTTATAAAGAACCTGGACCCTAAATCCGAATTATACCGCCGCCTCTCTAAAGATGATAATTTGCGGAAAATGGTCAAAGTCATAGATAACTACACCAGGGAAGATCTCCGCCAATTCACAGCCATCCGCCGACACAACCAGCAGGCCATCGATTTCTGCCTTGCCTTGGCGCGTTATCTTAACCAGGACTGGAGTGACATTGAAAAAGAAATGACTGAACTTGAGATCAATAACGCTGATTTACTGAACAAAAATCGAAAAAAGACTGTTCGGAGGAAGAAAAAGACCTGAGATCTTCGCAGGAAGGCTAAAACCACCGTTTTTTTAAACTTTACAAGCTGCATTGTTCGCGGCAGGGCCGGGTGTGGGCTGAATACAATACTCTTCGGAGAAATATGTCTACGACCGTTTGGGGTCGTTGTGAACACCCGGTCATTTGCGGCCTTTCTTCCTGATCAACCTGAAAATTCCCGGCTGTGCCGCATGGAAATAACATAGACTGTGTCATCAGCCGGAAGATAATTATAAATGATGACATATTTCGACTTGCCGAATCTGATAATCAGCCTTTTAAACCGGCCAAATTGACTGCCCAGATTCGGCGATTTCTCTAAAATTCTCAGTGATTTTAAAATAACATCCTTCATTCGGCAGGCGGCATCCAGATTTTTCTCTTCCAAAAAATCTTCAAGACGGGCCAAATCGTCCCGAGCCGCTTGAAGAATCAGAACTTTCGGCATTGCGGAATAGCCACCCTGTTTTCAGTGCCCCACGATTCCACCCAACCAATGATCTCATCCAAAGGAACCGCCAGACGCATTTTTTCAAATTCGTCCCAGCGGGCCTCACATTCGGCCAAAAGCGCCTCATCTTCAGTCTGGTCACTGCTCAGCTTATTTACCAAGGCCGAAATGAACTCTTCCGGGGTTTGATCAGTTCCTTGAACCAGACTATTCAGCTTCCGCAATACATTCTCGTCCAATTGCAATGTTACTTTATTCATGACACTCCCCACCAAAACAAACAGTCTGTAATACCTTGGCTAAATTATAACATAAAGGCAACAGCGATGACCACAGGTCAGCCATTCTCAAAGCGGACGGCAATTTTAAAATAGCAGGTCAACCCGCCCGCCGCCGCTCTTCAGACAACAACGGCAATACGAAAAATCGTATTGCCGTTGTTTTTTTGCCGATCAGGGGCAAGCCCCTTCTTCAATTGGCCCCTTAGAATTCATACCTCAACATACCGGCAAAGCTGTGGCTGGTGAGGTTTTCAGAGGCCTTGATATTGTAATCCAGGCCGAGGGACAGGCCGCTGTCACCCTTGGCTTTGATGCCGATCACGCCGTTGAAGGTCACGTCGTCGGCCACTTCGGACTCAATGGAACCCCGGCCAAGGTTGACAAAGTTGTATTTATTGTCAACTTCGGTGTCCCCGGCAGCCACGATCAGGCCCAAGTCCATCATGGGCGAAATGTGCCAGCCGCCGTCGGTCATGTAGTCCTGGCTGAAAGTCACGCCTATGGGGATGGTCCAGAGGTTCTGACGGTCAAGGTCGGATTTGACCACATGGCCGTAACCGTCGGCTTTCATGTTATAGCCGTCCATCTTCAAGTTGGTGTAACGGAAGCCCAGGTGGGGGGCGATGTTCAGGTTGTAACCGGTGTCAAACACATATTCACCGGTCAGGCCCACAGTGAAGCTGCTGGTATCGGTGTCGCCCTTCAGGCGCGACAGGCCATAAGACGATCTCTGTTTCAGATCGTATGAACCCTCGCTGAAACCAACATCGCCGATCAGGCCGAAATCGCCATAGGTGTAAGCGCCGTAAAGGCTCAGACCCCAGAAGTCGAAATCACTCTTGGTTTTGGCGAAATCACCCTTCGATTCGGTATCGCCGCCGCCGATGTTAAGCGCCAGGCCGAGAGTGAAGTTCTCATTGATGTTGGTGTCAAGGCCCAGCACCGCGCCGCCGTAGTTGGTCTCGAATTTGTTGTCATGCTTGCCGACCTTCATGCCGTCGACATCGGAATTGCTGTAGAAAGGCTTGACCCAGATGGCCCACTGGCCAGGCTCGCCTCCGGCGGGGGAGGCCACGCGGTTCAGGGTCATGGCGCGGCCGTTGATGATGTCGGCCACGGTGTTGGTGATGTTGATGGCCGTGTAAGGCACGCCCGCGACAGCGGCGGCGGCGGCCAGGCCCTCAACGGCGGTCACCACCGATTTGGAATTGTCGGCCCCGTAAGCGCGGGAAAGCGCGCGGGAGAAGAATGCCACGTCATATTCATCCGAATTGACGTCATTGAAGCCGCCCGCCATGAAGCCGTTGATGGTGTTGGCCATGTCGCTCGAAAGCTTCGGCAGGACCGCCCCGGCGTCCATGTTGGTAGCCGTGACGTTATAGTCCTGTTTGGTGGTGGTGGTGTTGGTGCTGATCGCGCCGGTGCCGGTCAGGAGGATGTTGTCAAATTTAAGATAATTGCCCGTCCAACTGGTGCCGCTGCCAGTGGTGACGGTGTCGACGGTGATGGTGTCAAAACCGCTGAGGATATTGATGTTGCCGACCTTGGCGTTGGCAATGTAGAGATAGGCCGGGCCGGCGGCCTGGGTGGCGGAACCCGCGCCCGCGTCGCCTACGGTCACAGTGCCGCCATTGACGCTGGCCTGGAGAGAGCCGCCGTTCGCCGCGTCAACCACCAGAAGCGAATCGGCGGCGAAGGTCGCGTTGCCATAGTCGACAATAGCCTGGACAGCGGTCAGATCGGCAGTGGTGTAGGAACCGTCAACCGTGATGTTGCCCATGGTGTCGTCAATAATGAAGGGGCGATAGAGGCCCAGGGCGGCAGTGGCGAGGCTGCCGTCTTTGGCCCACCAGCCGCTGGCTTCAACCATCTGGTCAATCCAGGTGGAATCGGGCTGGCCGAGCACGATATGGGAATTCTGGCCGGCCACCAGAACGCCGTTGATATCACTGATGGCGGTGGAGGCGAAATTCATAATGGCCAGTTTGGAGGGGTCCAGTGCCGTAGTGCCGTTGGCCCAGGCGGGGTCGACGAAAGCGACGGTGCCCTGGAGGTCGGCATTGCCGGTGATATTCAGAGAGCCGCTGCTGGTATTGTTGCCTATGATGACGTTGGAACCGGTGCCGTCGCTGAGGAGGCTGTTAAATTCATATTCGCCTGTGCCGACATTCAGATCAGCGCCGGACAGTTCCACGCCGTTAAGGGAGCCGCTGCCGCCGGTCAGATTCAGGGCGGTGCCGGTGACTTTCACCATGGGAACCGCGGCATTGCCATTGCCGATCAGCGCGCTGCCGTCACCGACGATGGTCAGGGGGGCCGTGCCGATGGTCACCGATGAAACAGTGCCGTCGGTGGTGAGCTTCTGGACGGTGCTGGAACCGCCGCTGATGGTGACATCGCCGCCGCCGATGATTTCAACCGGCTGATCCGAGCCGCTGTTGGGAACAGTCCCGCCATTGCTGACATTGTCGGCCAGAGCCAGATTGGCCCCGCCGGTGGTGAAAATTGCGGCCAGAGCCAAGGCCAGGCCAGCTTTCTTTTTCAAGTTCATTGTTGCTTCTCCTTGCTGTTTTTCGGCCCGATAAGTTTTTTTGCCCATAAACTAGCCAAAATGGTTGTTCTGCACAAATATCAAGGCCGGTAAAAATTACTTGAAACGGTTTACTTAAAACTCAATAATACAGCCCATTGCACCATGTTTTCCAAAAACTAACGTCACAACACATAAGGAGTTTTCACGTATCGATATATAATTATATCAATACCAAATGCAAGTATATTCCATTGCCAAAAAAAAATCAACAGCACATACAATAAAAATATTAATACCAAATAATTATAATTACGTCAAATAGAATATTAATATAGAGAGATATATCAAGTATTATATATATGGCAAGAATGTTTCATGTGCGCCTCACCGCAGGCCTGCTCCAGTGCGGGTCAAGAGCTTTTGTGCTATAATTTTGTCAGAGGTGATGATTATGCAGATGACCATATCCATAGACCCGACCACTGAAGAACACCTGAAAGCCGTGGCTGAAATGACCCGCCGCGATCAGCGGGAAATTCTGGAATCATTGGTTTCCGCCGGTGTGGCCGAGAAATTCGAACGGCTGGCCGCCGTTCAGGAAGCTTTGGACGATATAGAAGCCGGGCGGGTTGTTGATCATGAGGAGGTAATGAGGGGAGCTCGTGAGATTATAAAAAAAGCGGCCAATAAAAAATGACCAGCCAAAGGAACACCAAGTGGACCGAGAGAGCCCGAAAAGACCTGTATTCCCTTGTCGATTACATAGCAAGAGACAATGAACAAGCGGCCAATGATTTGCTGCAAGTTGTTGAGGAGACCATATATCACCTGGCTCTCAGCCCCATAGGCCGCAGAGGAGAGACCGCCGGAACCTATGAAAAGGTTCTATCGCGCTATCCTTCATATATGGTTATTTATAAAGTAAGCGATTCCTCCCTTCAGGTGCTTCGGATTTTCCACACCGCGCAAAAAAGCAAAGCATAAACCGGCCAAGCCGCCTTTACCACAAACAAAACCGCCGATGGTTTCCCTTCGGCGGTTTTGTTTTGTCTCAATCCGCTTCAGCGGCTGGTTTCCGTTGAGGGGGACGGCTCTCAATACGATGATAGCCGCCATAACCCTCAATCGGGGAAACCCTCACCTAGACATAGCCCGGTGCGGGCCACGCACTAGAACTCGAAGCGGAGCATACCGCTGACCGAGTGGTCAGTCTGGTTGCCGGAGGCCAGGATACCGTAATCGAGACCCAGGCTCAGGCCGTTGTCGGCTTTGGCTTTGATGCCCAGAGCGCCGGTGAAGGCCGCGCTGTCAACAACGTCGGCGTTGGTGGTGCCGCGGAAGCCGGTGTTCACGATGCGGGCTTTGCTGTCAACATCGGTGTCGCCAGCGGTGAACAGAACGCCCAAGTCGGCCGAAGGAGTGATCGTCCAGCCGCCGTCGGTGATGATGTCGCCGCTGAACTGCACGCCCAGAGGAATCTGGAACAGGTTCTGGTCTTCAGTGTCCACCTTGAAGATTCTGTCGTGACCAGCCTTGACATTGGCGTCGTCAGTCGAGATCTTGGTGTAACGGAGGCCCAGGTGCGGGGTGATGTTCAGGTTGTTGGAGGTGGTGAAACGATACTGACCGGTCAGACCCACGGTGAAAGCGTCGCTGTCGACATCAGCTTTCAGCTTGGAGCCCATCTGCATTGCGGCGGGCAGTTTCTGCTCGATTTCGTTGTCCAGCGCGGTGTAGCCGATGTCGCCGGTCAGGCCCCAGGCGCCGTTGGTATAGGAACCATAGAGGCTGACGCCGAAGAAGTCGAAATCGTTCTCAGTCTTGTAGAAGTCGCCCTGAGATTCGCTGTCGCCGCCGCCCACGTTCAGGGCCAGGCCCAGACGGAAGGCTTCGTTGACGTTGTAATCAACACCAAAGGCCGCGCCGCCGTAGCTGAGTTCCCAGCCGTTTTCGAACTTGCTGCCGGTATCCATGCCGTCAACATCGCTGTAGCCATAGAACGGGGTGACCCAGACGCCGATCTGGCCGGGTTCGTTGCCGTAGGCGGGCTGGGTGTCGTTCAAGAGGTTGTTGTGATCGACGATCAGGCTGCTGAACTTGTTGATCACGTTCAGAGAAGCGGCCGGAACGCCGGCGGCCACGGCAATCTGAGCCGCGCCTTCCAGGACGCGAGCGCCTTCTTTGTGATCGGGGAAGAAGAAGTTGTCGGTGGCGCGGCTGACGAAGTTGATGCCCGCGTTGTCGCTGCCGCCGTTGGCCAAACCGGCGATGGTGTTGTTGGCGCCGGTGGTGTAGAGGGCGTCAACCATGCCGGCCATGCCGCTGGACAGGTGCGGATAGACTTCGCGCACGGACCTGTCGTTGCGTTCAACGTCCAGGGTCATGTCGTAGTTGCTGGTGCCGTCTTTGGTGATGCTCCAGGTGCCGGTCAGAAGATCGGAGCTGAAGATCAGGTTTTCGCCGTTCCAGTTGTCGCCGAAGAGGTTCACGAATTCGGCCTGGGTAAAGGTCTTGGTCGCGTTGTTGGCCAAAGCCAAGCTGGCCAGAATCTCGGTGCCGGTCGTTATGACAGCGCCGCCGGCCAGACCCTTGTCCGCATAAAGGGTGGTAATGTCATTGAGGACGGTGTAGGTGCCATTGGCGTGGCTGTTGAACATGGCCAGGCTGGAACCGGCGGTGCCGCCGTTGGATTCATAGGCGGGAGTGTTACTGTCCCAGGCGCCGCCCAGGAGAACCTGCGCGTTGGTGGCGTTGGTGGCCGGGGTGGCATGATAGCCGGAGAGCGCGGCCGTGGCAGCCGTGTTGCCGATGTTGGTCGCGTCGACTATCAGCAGTGACTGGCTGGCGAAAGCCATCGTATTGGCGGCGCCGGGCAAGGCAATACCCTCAGTGAGGGAGCCGTCGACATGGATGCCGCCGGTCGCGCTGTCCAGCACAAAGGGGCCTTCGACCGCGAAAGCGGCGGTGATTCTGTCGGCCGTGGTATTCCAGGTGCCCCAACGGTTGTCAATGGCGTTATGGACATACTGGCTGGTCCAATCGGTGGTGTCCAAGCCCAGGGTGAAGTGCGAGTTCTGGCCGGCGACCAGGATACCGTTGATTCTGGTCAGGGTAGTTACGTTGCTGAACTGTTCAATGGCGATGCCGGTGGCGTTGTACTGGCCGGTGGTGGTGTTCCAGGCCGGGTCGCCGAAGATCATCGCGCCGTTGAGGTCAGCCGTATCGACCGTCAGAATGCCGGTGCCGCCGTAAACGGCATCGTCGCTGCCGACCTGAATGAAGGTGTTGCCGTCGGTGGTGAGTTTATTGACGTTCATGGCGGCGGTGGTATTTTCGGTAATGTCGCCGCCAACATAGATAGAGTTGTTGCCGTCGGTGACCAGCTCGTTAACATCGAGGGAGCCGGAAACATCCAGGGTACCCGCACCACTGGCGTCATCGCCGAGGGTGAGGGTTTTCGAAGCTATGGCCGTGCCGTTGACTTCAAGGTTGGCGGTGGTGGTGAGGTTGACGGCGGTGCCGGCCGCGTCATTCAAGGCCGCCAGTTCGCCGCCGGTGCCGTTGATCTCCAAAGTGCCGGTGCCGGAGCCATCGCCCTCAATCACGACCGTGGTGGTGCCGGTGGTGGCCACGATACCGCCGGATTCAACCGTTGCTTTGTTGGCCATGGTGACGGTGGCCACACCGGCAGTATTGCCGGAAACCACGAGATAATCACCGGTCCCGCTGGTGACGGTGCCGCCATCGTTGGCGGTGACATTGGAGGCCAAAGCCAGATTGGCTCCGCCGGTGGTGAAAATTGCGGCCAGGGCCAGAGCCAGACCAGCTTTCTTCTTCAAATTCATCGTCAAATCTCCTTGCTGTTGTGTGACGTTTTGAATTGACTGGCCCCTTGCGGGGCTATGTAGCGCCGTCAGTAGACGGCGCGTGAAAGTGACTTGGCCAGGATTATTCCAAAACCTCACCACCTTGATTATTCCCAAAACCACAAAGGGCGCAATTGAAAAAATCTTTGTCTCCCAAACCCTGGTTTTCTCCGTTCCAGGATCAAAGACAATTGGAATTTTTCCAATAAATCACGCCTCTAAGCTCATCAGTACTGTTAGTTTCGCTCCTTCAGCTATATGGTGCTATCCGGTAGTATAGTACAACATGTTCCAAAATGCAATAACACCTTTAGGGCGGAAGATTTTATCTTCCCCCCTAAAGGCGCCGTTTTCTGTTTTTCGAAACCCGCCGGGCCGGACGCGCTGACGTCCGTTCGCGGCAACTGTTTATTAAGGCTCAAATTCTTTCCGGCCAAACTATTGAATCAGCACGTCACACAACAGCAAGGAGAATGATGGCCACTCAATATTTCAACCGGAAAGATTTTGCCGGGGATCAACTCGCCAGCTAATCCCACCTGGATAACTCCAGACGCCGGGCCAACTTATTTATTAAGGTAGCCCGGAGTCTGGATTGGAAAAAGTTCTTTCGTTCACCTTTGTTTTAGGGCCACAACTCGCTTCGCAAGCTGGGACTCAGACAAGTGGCGCTAAAACAAAGGTTCTCTACAGAATTTTTTCCAATCCAGACTCCTACCCGTTCAGCGTTCGGTATGAAGAAATTCAAACCAACCGCTCTGCTTATTTTCAGCCGCCGATAGTTTTTAAGGACCATCGGCGGCTTTTCTCAATCCGCTTCAGCGGCTGGCTCCCCGCTGAGGGGGGCGGCTCTCAATACGATGATGGCCGCCATAACCCTCAATCAGGGAAACCGCACCCTAGACGAAGGATGCGCGAGCATCCGTGGGTCCAGGGCTACGCCTTGGCTAGAATTCGAAGCGGAGCATGCCGCTGACGGAGTGGTCGGTCTGGTTGCCGGAGGCCAGGATACCGTAATCCAGACCCAGGCTCAGGCCGTTGTCCGCCTTGGCTTTGATGCCCAATGCGCCGGTGAAAGCCGCGCTGTCAACAACATCGCTGTTGGTGGTGCCGCGGAAACCGGTGCCCACGATGCGGGCTTTGGAATCAACATCGGTGTCGCCCATGGTGAACAGAACGCCCAGGTCGGCCGAAGGAGTGATCGTCCAGCCTCCGTCGGTGATGATGTCGCCGCTGAACTTCACGCCCAGAGGAATCTGGAACAGGTTCTGATCTTCAGTGTCAACCTTGAACACTCTCTCGCTGCCCGCCTTGACGTTGGCGTCGTCGGTGGAGATCTTGGTATAGCGCATACCAAGGTGCGGGGTGATGTTCAGGTTGTTCGAAGTGGTGAAACGATACTGACCGGTCAGACCCACGGTGAACGCGTCGCTGTCGACATCGGCGCGCAGTTTGGAGCCCATGCCCATTTCGGCGGGCAGTTTCTGATCGATCTCGTTGTCAATGGCGGTGTAGCCGATGTCGCCGGTCAGACCCCAGGCGCCGTTGGTATAGGAACCGTAGACGCTGACGCCGAAGAAATCGAAGTCATTTTCAGTCTTGTAGTAATCACCCTGGGATTCGGTGTCGCCGCCGCCCACGTTCAGGGCCAGGCCCAGGCGGAAGGATTCGTTCACATTGTAGTCAACACCGAAGGCCGCGCCGCCGTAGCTGATTTCATAGCCGTTTTCCAGCTTGCCGGAATCCATGCCGTCAACATCGCTGAAGCCATAGAACGGGGTCACCCAGATGCCGACCTGACCGGGTTCGTTGCCGTAGGCGGGCTGAGTGTCGTTCAGGAGGTTGTTGTGATCGACCACCAGGCTGGCGGCCTTGGTGATGACGTTGTTGGCCACGGCGGGGACGCCGGCGGCCACGGCGATCTGAGCCGCGCCTTCCAGAACGGCCACGGCGTTCTTTTCATTGCCCACAAAGCCCGCGAAAAGATCGGAGGTGGCGCGGGAAACGAAACGGATACCGGCGTTGTCGGACCAGATGTCGTTTTCGCCGGTGCCGTCGTTACGGAAACCGCCATAGAGGCTGTTGACCATGCTGGCCATGCCGCTGCTGAGTTTGGGGTAGATGCTCTGGGCGCTCACCTGTTCGCCGGTGACGGTCAGGCTGCTGCCGGTGGCGGCGGCGCCCGGGGTGATGGTGGTGGCCCCGGCGGTGATCAGGCGGCTGTCGAAGTGCAGGTAATCGCCGCTCCAGCCCTTGATCTGGTTAACGGGGTTGGCACGGCCGGTGATGGTGTCGGTGCCGTTGATGATGCCCGCGCTGCTGCCCGTGGGGCTCGCGCCGGCGCCGCCGGCCATGTCTTCCAGAATGGTGACGGTTTCACCGGCTTTGGCGTTGACCACATAGAGGTTGGCCGTGTCGGCGATGTAGGTTTTGGTGGTCGGGTTGCCGGGGGTCTGATCGCCACGGAGAGCGGCCGTGCCCCTGATCTCGGAAGCATCCACCACCAGCATGGACTGCTCGCCGAAATAGGCGGTGTTGTTGGCGGCGATGCCGCTGGCGCTCAACAGCTTGTTAGTGCCGCCAGTGGTGAAGATGGGGTCATACACATTGATGCCGCCACCGGCTTCAGCCGGCGAGGCCTGGCGGGTGGTGCCATCGACCCAGATGTTACCGTCGTTGATGTCCATTTCAAAAGAGCCTTCAAGAGACATGGCGGCGGTGATGAAGTGCTTGCCCGCGACATCGGTTCCAGTGCCCCAAACCAGCTCGACGCCGGTGGTGGTTTTGTGGAATCTATCAGCGATCAAGTTTGAAAGCACGTTATCGAGGCTGTTGTAGCCCAGAGTCAGCTGCGAGTTGCGGCCGACCACGAGGCTGGCGTTGATCAGATCACGGTTGGTGTCGGTGCCGATCTCGGCCACGGCCGCCTGGGAAGGATTGTAGACATTGTCGATCCAGATGGGATCGATGAAAACGAACGCGCCGGGAGCCAGCAACGTGCCGACGGTCAACTGGCCCGAACCCTCATTGCCGCCGACCCAGATGTTGGTGTCGCCGCCAATGTCGCGAAGGTCAATGGTGCCCACATTCAGGGTGGGGATGGTGCCGGCAGTGGTGCCGGTGGCAACGCCTTCGATCCAGATATTAACATCGCCAGTGCCGCCGGCGGTGCCAATGGTGGTGATTTTATCAACATCGAACGTGCCGTTGCCCTCAACGCCCAAGACAGCGCCGGTGTTGCCGGCGGCATTAAAAGCGACCTGTTTCAAATGGCCGCCCTGAGTGGCGGGGGCGTCGGAATCTTCGTCACCCATCTGGAGATAGCCGGCGTCGGCCACGTTGACCGAGTTAACCGCGTTGCCCTTGGCATCAACTACCAGATCGCCGCTGCCGGTACCGGAAAGAGTGGTGTCGGTGAGCGTAACGGTCTTGGCGCCTTCGGCCACGGTCAGGGTGGTGCCTACCAGTTCGCCGGTCAGGGCCACATCGCCGGTGGTGGGGTTCGGAGCGATGGTGGTGGCATTAAGTTCGTTGCCGGGCTTAACGACATCCGCGTTAGGGGCGGTGACGTTCGCGGAGGCGAAAGCCAGGTTGGCTCCGCCGGTGGTGAAAATTGCGGCCAGGGCCAGAGCCAGACCAGCTTTTTTTCTCAAATCCATTTTTCATTTCTCCTTGTTGTTGACGCGTGACGCGTATATATCGTACTCCGGGCAAGGCTGTGCCTTCCCGGAGACGCGGGGACTGGGTGTGACTTGTTATTATGAAAGGTATAAAAGGGGGGAAGGCCGGATTTCCCGGCGGCAATAAAAAAAGCCATGAGCAACGTCAAAAGACGCTGCTCATGGCTTAAATATGGGAAATCAGAGCCGTTTCCGGCGGTTTTGCTATAGTCCTCTAACTCATGAGAGAGAGAGAGAGAGAGAGAGAGAGAGAGAGAGCAACAGCTATGCCACAAACCCCGGAAATGGCCGAAGTTTGTACACTATTTTTGCTAACCTGCTCGATAAAAACTCTTGCTGTCACTCTGAATCAATCTTGTGCGCCGGGAAAGCCCGGAGTGTTTGTAGCGATTTCCCGTAACAGTCTTAGTTACGGCGGCTATCATAAAATAAAAAGCAAACCCAAAACACGCTTTTCAGACAGTCAGGGTTTTTGCCGGAGGAAACAGACAATGACCACCATTCACAATAAATACCTGATATCGCAGGCTAAAAATAGTTGGTGGTCATAATTAGGTGTAATTATACTACAGGCTTACAGGAAATGCAATCGTTCGTAAAAAATCTTCCGGCGGGTTAAAAAGAAACGTCTTCAAGGAAGGGGAAAAAACTTTCCGGCCGAAGCCTGGACCGCCATGTCACACAACAGCAAGGAGATGTCTGTTCAACACTTCGGCCGGAAAGATCGGTTCACCCGGCGGCCGGTGCCCACATTGTGTTAAAAGTCACTGAAGTAATCCTATGATAAAGCAAAAAGCCCCAAAGGGCTTTTTGCTTTGAATGGTCCAGCCCTCAGGCCTTACCTTACAGCTTTAACCAGACTGCCGGGGCTGGTGGGCTGATCGATTCCGTAAGCGGCCATGGCCGTTTCATATTCGGCCTCATACCGGGCCGCCTTGGAAAGATACAAATCACGGTTGTGCGGCATGGCGTCCGCCATCAGGCGGCTCAATTCGGCCTCGGCTTTCAGCCTCTCGGCGCTGCCCTCTTCATAAGTCAATGAGGTTTCATAGGCTTTTTTGGCCTCATTGTATTTCGCGTCCAGGCTGCTGGCTCCGGCCTGATACTGCCCTTTCTTATCCGGCTGGAGATCCCCCATAAGCCGGTTGAAATCTCCCCAGCCGGACATTGATTCTATGCTGCGGCTCATCCCGGTGCTGCCGGTCATATCGTCCATTCCAAAGCGGCGATTGGTTGATACCGGGCTGAATCCAGCCGGGTCCACCCTGCCGCCGAATTCGCCCGGCCAAGCGGTTATGCCAAAGCCCTCCGGCACGCTGCCCGCGTCTTCAGGGGCAACCCCCGCCTCAGTTAAAAACCGCTGCCGGACGTCGTCGTTGGTCCGAATAACCTCGTTGACCTTGTCAACCATGTTGTGATTCAGAAACTGCCCCAGCTTCTGCATCTTTTCAATGCCCTGCCCCTCCAGATGGTTCAGGACTATTTCGCCGGTCTCCGCGTTAACCCCGCCGACCTCCTGGCTGTCCTCCCGGAAGGTCTGGCAAAGCTGATCGACGGCATCAAAAATATCATCCTCATCACCAAGGGTTTCAATATACTGGGCCGCTTTTTCGTCGCCAAGGTCGTTTCGCAGGAAATCAACCAGCTCAGCCAGATTCTCGCGGCCGAATTCCTCAACGGTTATGCCGCATTGCTGTGATTGGCCGGTGCTTTGCTCATTGGCCCTGATCTGATTGGCCGACAGCCAGGCAAAATCATCGCCGAAATTCTTCTGGTCGTCCTCCGCCATTTTTGAAAAGCCGAAATAGGAATTGAGGGCCGAATTGAGGCTGCCGCCCTCTTCATCTGCGTCGCCTTTGTTCAGGAAACCGACAAAAGATTCCAGCTTCTTGTTCAGCTCTTCCGCTTTGGCCAGTTCGTCGGCCGTCACATCGCTTTTATTGATAACGGCATTGTTGGAATTTTTAATCCCTTTTAAAACCGTGGAAACCGCCCCGGCGATTCTATCGCCGCTCACGCCTTTTTCCGTGCCGGTCAGGATTTCAGCCATAAGCTGATTGGCCGTTTCATTGCCGAATTCTTTTTTTACTTCCTTAACCGTATCCATGATGGAGCCCATCATGGCCTCAAGCTCTTCCGGCGTTTTCTCATCCGCCTCCGCTTCATTCCGGGCTTTGGTCAAGCGCCGCATCAGGGTGGATTCAAAATTCTGGGCGACATTCTTGTTGGCCGCCTCAGATGCCTGTTGACTCTGGGTGACGGACTTTGAGGCTGCCGCTTCGGTCTTTTTAACGCTCAGACCAGTGCCTTGAGCGTCGGCCGCGCCCTGCGCTTCCCCGGCGGCCACTCCGCCAATTTTAAGCTTGCCCGCCAGACCCACACCGCCTATGCCATTCATGCGCCACCGCCTTGTCTATTTGTTTACCGGCGCACGGTCAACCTGCCCTGAACGGGCGCCGACAGTGCGTGCCAATGTACAGTGAATGAACATATTCCGTAAAAAGGGGCTATTTGATTATGCTTGAGGCCGGATAACAGAAAACAGTAATTTAAGGGGACTGGTTAATATGTTCCCTATACTCATCGGCCGATCTCTGGAGATTTATTAGGACAATATGGCTGAAAACAAAGAGTGTTTACATACATATTGAATATTCAAGGGCAATAATTCGCTGTGGATGTTCAAAATGGGGCTATATCGGCCCCGTCACCTGGGACGTATAAGATTGTAGTGACGCCCGGTAAGAAGAAGTTGTATGCGGTGATCTCCTCGTTGAGAAGAGTGGTCAGGCGGTCCCGTAAGGAAAAACAGTTCGACGTGATATGAGTGCCCAATAACTTTTTGAATAATATCCTGAATCACCCTTTCTTCATCTGTTCCAACCGCCACCCCCCGGTGAATATCTATTTTTATCTCAGAACTACCGGCATTATGTTCCTCAATAGCTGACAGAATTGCCGCCCTTTTGTTTCGCAGATTAAAATAAGCCAGGACACAGTTTATATAACAGAGCCATCCCCTGTCGCTGACAACATGAACGTTGACGCGTTCCTGAAAGTTGGCGCCTTCCAGTACACTTGCCACTGAATCCATCATTACTTCTTCAACACCGACTTCACGCGACATGACCCACCGCCTCGGTGGCCTCTGTGGCCTCGGTGGCAAAGACGAAGAGGAAAAATCAACCTCTAATGAATCCGAAGGCTCTGAAGATGAAGAAGGCAGCCCGAGAATATGTTCATCTCGAAAGGCCACACCTCGCGGCAAAAGCGCTTGCGGGCGGAACAGATGCTTCAGTATAAGTAAAAGCAACGGATCGCCGTCAAGAGTAACCATTGCCATAGCCGCGTCCGGGTTAACTTGAAATATCCTCATAATTTCAACTGCCGCCCTATAAGCCAGCCCGTCAATGATATCGCGGCCTACCAGCACATTTTGAAACAGCCTCTCCTGCCTTTGAAGAACCTTGGGCGGTTTGCTTTCGTCGGCATTCCGAAGATAGTATTCCTGATGCGACAACTCATCACCTAACATCATTGGATAAATAGCACTGGCTCCGGGCTCTTTTTTCATCATAGCGCCCTCGGTTAATTTTAAACCACTAGCGGACATCTTTCCAGGGATAAATCTGCGCAGTAAATTCTTTTGACTGGGAGCGGGTGGACGAGTGGACAGATTGGATGAAACGGCTCCATCATCAAAATAAATATCTGGAAACTCCCTTTGAGCGAAATCTGTCATCATCAGCCAGCCACTTTTCAGAAGACCTGATTCCATGATGGGGATAGAAACCCGCAGATTGGCGCCCTCTGAAAATCTAGTATTCCGCCCGGCGGCGCCGGGCGCTTCCAGAAAGAAAAAGACAAAGCCGCTGTTTCCCAGAACGTCGTCGTCAAATCCTTCCTGAGTATGGTGCTGGAACGAAGGCAAATCTCTCTGCAACATAGTTTTGGATTTAAGCTTATGTTCACTCCTTAGGGCCGCAAGCCGGTCAGCAGGGAAATAATGGCTGATAACGCAAGTTTGGAGAATGGCTTGGGCTCTCTTTATAAAACTGTGAAGATGCATGGAGAAGTTGGAAAGTTGTTTTTTTTTGTACGGCGTTGATAAAGCGGGAGAAAGTTCTTCTAAAGCTGTTTTTATATTTTTCTTTGATAAGCCGGTAAAATATTCTTTGGGACTTGTAAACATACTGGAAATACCGCCATATCTATCTTTAAATAAATCGTGTGTCCATAGCCTGCCCTCACGTATCATCTGATGATACGGAGCTTCATCATTTTTCGTTAATTCACTTAACCGGGCGGCTTGCGTTTTATCTAATTTTGCCTCTTTTGCTATCAAATCAAATAATTTCTTATGATTAGAATTTTTACTGTCCATCCTCCCGCTGAGGTGTAATAAAATACGATGAGCGTATTCCGCCTGCATAGATGGACGACCGTCGGCCAGATCATCATATTCTCTAATGAGGTCGACCACCCCCTCAATTTCCTCTGCCGCTGTTGTCAGACCAGCTTCCTCAATCTGTTCCGCGAGTGGCTTTTCGCCTTTTTTTTGGATTAAATTGACTGACGGAGGGGCACTCTGTTTTTTATTTTCCAAAAATGTCTTTTTATGAACAGGCGCTCCCGGCTTACTATTATCAGGAGCGAATTGGCTGACGCTGGCCTGATAATCCTTGAGGGCGGAGGGGACGGAACTGCCGTTTTTTTTAACGGATGTTTTGCCGGCAGACATCTCACTATCGTTTTGAAATGTATTTTTTTGATAACTGAGCAAAGCTTTCACCTGAAGGCCCGGTAAAATTCTACCGGATGACCGGATACGTTGCTGTCATTTCCATTCCACAACATTTTAACATAACCCGCCCTGTAAAATAAAAAAAGCCGCCTTGATGACTCTGAGGCGGAGCACACACGCGAACAAAAAAAAACGGCGGCCGCCCTGGCGCATTTGGGCGGCCGCCGTTATGAGTTCCAATACCTTTTATACCCCGGCGGGGCGTCGTTCAACACCCCGCCTCAAGGCATCAGAACTCATACCTGAAGGTCAGGTTTACGTTGTGGCTCTGGCTTTTGGAGCCTAAGAGCGCGTCATAATCAAGAACCACACTGGCTCCGTCACTCGGGGCCACTTTCAGGCTCACACCCAGATTGGCCATGCTGCGGTCATACTCCGCACCCTTGATGGTGAAGGGAGCGTTCGGGGCCGCACGGAAGGAAGCTTTGGTATCCACATCCGTGTCGCCCGCGTTACCGACATAGTACAGACGGCCGACCACGGAGGCCGTTTCGCTGGTCCAGCCGATGTCGGTGCCGACCTTGAACAGGTGCAGGTCGAAATCGGTCTCTTCCACTTCCTGGGCCAGGCTGTATTTGGCGGCGGCGCTGGATTTTTCGCGGTAAGCGTCCAGCTCGGTCCCCACATAGGTGTAGCCTATGCCGGGGCGCAGGTGCCAGTCACCCTCAAAGTTGAAGATCTTGTTCAATTCAAGGGCCGCCGAGACGGTGTTGCCGTCGAAGGAGGATTTGATTTTCTGATTGTAGTCGGTCAGGCCAAGGCGCACGTCACGATCAGCGTCGAAGGACTGCCAGCCGTAGGCCGCACCCAGATTGAGGGTGAAACCGGCCGGAAGGGTGGCCTGAGCATAGAGGCCGACCTGCATGTCGTCGGAATCGATGTCCTGATAATCGCCGTCCAGCTCGCCGCCGGTGTAGCCCGCGAAGAGACCGGCCCGGAAGGAATCGGTGAACTGATAATCCAGGCCCATGGTGACCCCGGCGGTCTTGACGTCGAAACCGCCGTAGCCCTGGGAATAATCATCGTCAACGGAGGTGTAGCTGAAGCTGGGGGTGAGCCAGAGGCCCCAGTTTTCGCTCTCGCCCGCCGAGTTGGCGATTCTGTGATCGGCGGTCGGGTGGACGGAATTGAAAGCGGCCATAATGTTATTCATGCCGCTGGTGGCCAGCATGTGCACGGCGCTCAGGGTGTTGCCCATGGCCATGACCAGCTCTTTGTGGCCCTGCCCACGGTTGGGGGTTACGCCCTCGACCAGCTTCGAGCCGTCGCCGAAGAGGCCGTTGCCGAAGTAATCGGCCAGGGCGATATGGTTGCCCCACAGAAGCGCGTTGACGTAACCTTTGCCGTAGGAGGGGGTGTTGTTGATGGCCGAGCCGGTCCCCTGGCCGTTGAGGCTGGTGAACAGGCCGGTGTCTTTGTCATAATAGCCCGCATCGGTGGTGATGCCGTGATAGGCGGTGCCGGTATATTCGAAGTTCTCGCGCATGGCGGCCAATTCCGCTTCCGAGACTCCGTTCGTTGCCCCCGCGCCGAGGCCGACAAGCTGGAATATGCCATTGGTCAGATTGCCGTCCGCATCTTTGGCCAGGCTGAAATAGGTGCCTGCGGCCACGGTGCTGCCGGCCGAATCGTTGCCGAGAACAAGGGCGGTTTTGCCGTCCAGAGCGGTGGCGTCGACGATGACGGCCGGATTGGTTTCCGAAGAAAGGCCCGCGCCCATAGTCAGAACGCCGTTGACGGTGGCCTGTTCGTTGAGGTGCAGGAGGCCATCGGCGCCGCCGCTGAGGTAGAAGCCGCTGCGGTCGGCGCGGTCGGCGGCGGAGGGCGTTTGGCCCAGGGTCAGGTTGGAATTGAAGGTGGTCAGGCCGTTGACGGTCAACTGATCGGCCTCCAGGTAATCAAAACCGTCAGCGAAATCGATAGTGGTCTTGCCCAGATCACCCGTCACCAGGGAGGCTATCTTTCCGAAGCCGGTATCCAAATCATTGGCGCTGGAATCCTTGGTGAAATCGAATTTAAGCGTGTTGTCCAGGTGCACCGTCGAATCGCCGGTATCCAGCTTCCGGCCCGCGATCTCAATCGTGCTCAGCGCCTGAGCGCCGTTGGCGGTCGTCAGGCCGGTGAAATAGACTCCGTCGGCGGCCTGAAGGTCATAGTTGCTGGCGGCGTCGATGAAGGTATTGCCGATGAACTGGGCTCCGCCCTGAGTGGTGGCCTTGATGTCCAGACCCTGGTTAAAGTTGATGAATTCATCAGCATCCAGGGCGGCGAAAACCATCTTGCCGCTGCCGGTGAAATTGCTGTCACTGAGGAGGAAGTTGTTTTGGACATCAATCTCGTTGCCCCTGATGACCACGTCATTATCGCCGATGACGATGTTATCGGGTTGTTTGACCAGCTCGAAGCTGTCGATCAAAGAGCTGTCCAGGATGCTGTCGCCGCCGTAGCTGGAATTCAGGGTCAGTTCCCGCAGAGCGAAAATTCCGTTTTCGCCGTTGGGGCCGCCTAGGATTTTGCCATTATCGGTCAGCACCAGGGCGGTGTCGCGCACTTCAAGATAATCGCCCTTTAACTGTTCCCCGACAAAGAACTGGCTCTCGCCGCCTTTGCCGTCGCCGGCCAGGACGTTGCGCTCGCCGTTGCCGCTGGTCCCTCTAAAAGTTATATCGCCGCTGCCGTTGATGGTGGCTCCATCAAGAGTGTCAAGTACAAGCGCCAGGGCGTTGCCGCCAGGTCCACTTTGGCCGGTGGTATGGTTGACGGCCGTGATGTAGCCTTTAACAGATAAACCTGTGTCCTGTTCGAAGTTGCTGCCGTTAAACACGGTGACTGTGGTGCCCGTAGCCGCGTCAGCGCCGCCGTACAAACCATTCTCAAGCCCCACAGTGACGCCGCCTTTGTCCTCCGCCGCCCCCACGGTCAGTTCGGTGGCTTCGGTCTGGGTGGTGGAGCCGAGGTCATTCTTGATCAGGGCGTTATCTTGGGTCGCGTCATCATTACCTTTGATGACGTTGCCGCTGCCGGTGACGTCAGCGACTTCAACATAGGTGTCAGCGATGATCGTGCCGCCGTCCAGCGCCCTGATGCCGACATATCTAGCCGTGACTTCCGCATTGCCCGTGATGCTGCCGATGGTGAAGTCCTGGACTAAGTCAGCGTCGTTAGTGCCCCCCAGGCTGTTTTTGGTGATGTTGTTCTGAAGGGTGACTTTGCCGCCGGTGACGTCGCCCAGATAGATCTGCCCGCCATCGTAATTGGCGATCTCCACATAACCTTCGGTGATGTTGGTCATTCCAAAGTTTAACACGTTGAAGATATTGTTGACGCCGGTTTTATCACCGACAATGATGCTGGTTTTGTTTTCCTCGGTCGCGCCGCCGACGATGGTGGAAGTGCCACTGCCCGGACCGCCGCTCGGCATGGCGGTAATTTCGAGGCCCTGGGCCGCGCCAATGGTCAGATTGGTGGGGCCGTCGGTCGCGCCTATTACCGTGTCAAGCAAGGCCAGTTCGTCATTGGTAGAGCCGCCGCTGACAGCCGTGTTTTTGCCGTCAATGTTGCTGTTGCCCTTGATGACGGCCGGTTTGCCGTCGTTTGATATCAGGGCTTCGCCGTCGACGATCAGATTGCCGCTGTCCAGCCCGGCCAAAGAGGCGTAATAGGCCGTGACGGTCGCGCCGCCGCTGACCACTCCGGCGGTGAGGGCGGCGGGGTCGGCGGGTGAGCTATTGTTGGTCAGCGTAACTTTGCCGCCGGTGATGTCGCCCAGCGCGGCTGAAGCGTTGTTGCTGCCGACGGTGACCTTGATAGTGTATGTGCCGCTATTGATGGTCTTGCCGTCGACCTGGGTCAGTTTGGCATTATCATCAACAGTTATGCCGCTTGCACCGACAATGTCGCCGACTTTCACACCCGCGCCCCCGGAATTCGCCTCAACTTTTAAGGTGGTGACCCAGTTTGTGTGGCCGATCTGACCGAGGGTGAAGAGATTGTCTTTGCCGGCACTATTTTCATTTTTAACGGTCACCTTGCCTACGAGGGTGGAATTCTCGGCATTCAGGCTGGAATCATTCTTAACGGTGATTGTGGTTGCGTAGCCGGCATTGTCGCCACTGATGACAGCGCCTTTGGCGGTGGTGACGTCGATTTTGTCCGTAGGCGTCGTTCCGCCGATGGTCAGATTGGTGGCGCTGGTCTGGCTACTGCTGCCGATTACGTTGATCACGGCCTTATCAGCCGTGGCGCCGCCGCCTTTGATGGTGGTGGTGCCCAGAACGCCTTTAGCGGTGAAAGAGCCGGTGACGGTTATGTCGGCGTCTTCCAGACCGCCGAGATTGACGGCCGCCGCGCCCTGGTTGTTGCTGACAATAACTGTGCCCTCGGTTGTTCTGCCGACTTCGAAGGTGCCGCCCGTCATATTATTTGAGATGGTCAGGTTGCTGCCCGCGTCCACAATCAGAGCGGCCGCCTCAACGGCCGCTCCTTTGTTGGTCAGCTTGGCATTGATACCGCTGCCGGTCACGCTCAGAGCACTGCTGATTCTGGCGGGAATGTTCTTCTCACCATCGGCGTCGACCACCACTTCGTTGCTGGTGGTGAATTCAAGGCTGTTGATCGCGTAAAGAAGGCTCTCCCCCACATCCCAGGTGACCGAATTGGCGCCGTTTATTTTCACATCATCCTTATTGGTAACATTGCTGTCACTGAAAGTTCCGTTAGCGCTGGTGCCGATTGTGATGGTATCAGCGAAAGCGGCGGAGGGGCCGCCAAAAGGCTGAGGTAGCGCAGACGGCGCTGCCTGGTCTTGTTTCTTGGTTTAGACATGTTGTTCTCCTTGTTGAAGGTCCGCGTTATTGCGGTTGGTAAGGCCAAGTATTTGACTATAAATAAAAAGATTTTTTCAGATAGGATGAGAAATATAAAGGCAATTTATCTATTAAAATAATTAAATTTGTATATAGCGGCGGCAATAAAGGCTTTTTCCCGCAAAATTTTATACGGAGGGTGGAAAAAGCCCGGCCCAACATGACCGAAGCTGAAAGGTCAGGCATATTTGGGAGGGTTTTGCGGCTCGAATCAATATTTCTCATAAAACTCAAAAAAGGCCCTAAGGCTAAGATTTATTTAACTATAACAGACCCCCCGCACCTCAACGACACCAAGTGGACAGCAAAAGAACACCACAGGTAAAATATTTTTCACTGATGGAACAAGGGGGAGGCGGCCGCCTGGAGCGGCGGTTTGATTGAGCTGAAAAAGCCATGAAAAGCATCGCGCTTTTCATGGCTTTTTTTAAAAAACAGCCGCACGGCGGGCTGAACCGTGCGGCTGTTTTTTTCCGGTTCTGTTCGCTCCAAGTGTACGCAAACGCACAACAGCAAGGAGAAATGAGGAAGGATGGAACAGAGCCGGAATTTTTACCGGCGCACGGTCAACCGGCCGTAAACAGGCGGCGGACAGTGCGTGACAATATACCAAGCGTGTGGCCGCCGTGAGCGGGGAATTGTTTTTGTCCCGGCTCCGTTCCGGGGGTCTTTAGTCACGGAGCCGGGACAAAAACAATTCCCCGCTCACGGCTACTGCTGGGGCCAAATCAGCTTTCCCGCCCCACGAGCCGCCCCCACAACCTACAGCCGAGGGGGCGGCGCTCTTAATACGATGATGGCCGCCATAACCCTCAATCAGGGAAACCCTAACCCAGACATAGCCCCGTGCGGGCCACGCACAATATTGACAAGTCAATACAGTGTAAATATAATATATTTACGGAAGAGGAGCGTTTGCATGTATTTTGTCTGGGACGAATTAAAAGCTTCCATCAATCTAAAAAAACATAAAGTCTCCTTTGGGGAGGCTCAAACCGCGTTCGACGATCCAGAGGCGTTAAGAATTTTCGACCCGGATCATTCTGAAGAGGAAGAACGGTTTTTGCTATTGGGGCTAAGTTCAAGTCTCCGTATGTTGGTAGTCTGTCACTGTTACAGGGAGAGCGACGAGCGAATCAGAATTTTTTCCGCCCGCAAAGCAACCAAGACAGAATCTTTGGCATATGAAAGGAGAAAATAACCATGCGTGACGAATATGATTTTTCCAACGGCATAAAAAATCCATATATGAAACAGGCTAAAACCACCATCACCATTCGCCTGGATAAAGCTACGGTGGAATATTTCAAAAATTTAGCCGAACAGGTAAATATGCCTTACCAGACCTTAATCAACTCTTACCTGGCGGATTGTGCCGCCAAAAAGAAAAAGCCTGAACTTGTTTGGAATTTCGAATGCGGCGAATAATTGCCCCGCACCGGAGCATGCCGCCGACAGTGCGTGACAATATACCAAATAAGCGTGTGGCCGCCGTGAGCGGGGAATTGTTTTTGTCCCGGCTCCGTTCCGGGGGTCTTTAGTCACGGAGCCGGGACAAAAACAATTCCCCGCTCACGGCTACTGCTGGGGCCAAATCAGCTTTCCCGCCGCGCCACAAACGGCCGATCAGGTAGCCGCCCTGGAGAAATGTTTTTGCCCGGCGGCGGTGACTAAAGACCCCCGGAACCGCCGCCGGGCAAAAACATTTCTCCAGGGCGGCGGCCAAACGCTGCTCCAAATAATTGCACCGCACTGAAGCGCGCTTCAGTGCGGTGCCGCTCACACTAGAACTCGTAGCGCAGCATGCCGCTGAAGCCGTGGCTGGTGGTGTCGCCGGAAGCCTGGATGTTGTAATCCAGACCCAGGCTCAGGCCATTATCAGCGGCCGCCTTGATTCCCAAGGTGCCGTTAAAGACGGCCTTGTCGATCACGTCCGCGCTCATGGTGCCCCGCGCGCCCGTGCCGAAGACGCGGGCCGTGGTGTCCACTTCGGTGTCGCCAAAGCTGAAGATGGCCCCCAGGTCGGCTTTCGGGGTGATGGTCCAGCCCCCTTCGGTCAGGTAGGACTGGCTCAGGGTCAGGCCCACCGGAATCGACCAGACATTCTGACGCTCCGACTCTATGCCGAAGACCTTGCCCAGGCCGCCGCGAGCTTTCACGTCGTAATCATCGGTTTTCAGGCTCGTGTAGCGAATGCCCAGATGCGGCATCAGCTTCATTGATTCAAGCTCGATCAGGTATTCCCCGGTCAGGCCCACGGTGAAAGCCTCCGCGTCCACATCGGCTTTGAGGTGGCCCAGGCCGAAGGAGGAGGGCAGCTTCTGGGTGATGTCGTTGGAGCTGGAGGTGTAGCCCAGATCGGCCGTCAGGCCCCAGTTTCCAAAGGTGTAGGAGCCGAACAGGCTCAGGCCCCAGAAGTCGAAATCGTTGTCGGTCTTGTAGAAATCGCCCTGCGATTCGCTGTCGCCGCCGCCGACGTTGAAGCCCAGGCCCAGCCTGAAGTTCTCATTGACGTTGTAATCCAGGCCCAGCACCGCGCCGCCGAAATCAGCGTCATAACCGGTTTTGAAATGGCCCGCCGACATGCCGTCCACATCCACGCTCCGGTAATAGGGATTGACCCACACGCCGAAGCCGCCCGGTTCCGAACCGGCGGCCGTGGCCACAAGGTCACCCATCAGGGAATACTTGCCGCCGATCGCATCGGCCATGACGTTGGCGAAGGTGTTCAAAAGGCCCGGAGCGCCGCCCGCGACGGCCATCTGGGCCGCGCCTTCCACGGTGCTGGCCGCGTTGCTGTAGTGGGTGTAGAAATTGTCGGTGGCCCGCGAGACGAGCTGCACGCCCGCGCTGAAGCCGGTGATGTCCCCGGCGGCGTTAAAGAGGAAGCCGTGGACGCTGTTGGCCCCGTGGCCGTAAATGCCGTCCACCAGGCGCACGCCGCCGCTCTGGAAATCGCCGTAAATGCTCGCCGACACCGCTTCAGCCGTGACCCCGATGGTCAGGTTGTTGTCCGGGCCGGTGACGGTTATCTGGCCGTTGGTCAACAGCGGCGAACTGAAAATCAGAGTGCTGTCGTCCCCGGTCCAGCTATGCAGGGCGGCCATATCAGCCAGCAATTGACCGGCCTGCGAGGCTTTGGTTATGGGCGTGACACCAGCACTAATACTATTGATGTTGCTGATAAGGGCGGTATCGGCCCCAGCCCTGGCCCCGATCACATACAGGTTGTTGTAAGTACCGCCGAACGTAACGTCGCCGCCGCCGGTTTTTTCGAAAGTCAGCGGCGTGCCTGACGAAGCGTCCAGAACCTGAAGAGTGTCGAAGCTGTAAAATGCCAGAGAATCAGGCGCGGAAGGCGTACCGCCGGTGGTAGTATTATAGATAGTGTATGAGGTGCCGGTGGCGATGGTTGTGGGGGAGAAAATACCCAGGGCCGACTGTGTTCCGAAGTCCGTTCCGTCTTGCGAAAGGTCGGGGCCTATGACACTGAAGACGCGATCCAGCGCGCCCGCGTCACTGGTGCCGATGGAGGTGAGGCTGTTTGCGTAAAGCTCCAGAGAACCCTGGAAATCGCCCATGTAAATCTGGCGGATAGTTTTGTCGTATCCCCACCCGCCGAAATTGGCTCTGGCTGTGCCGGTACCCAGGTTGGCGTTGTTTTTGACGATGAAAGTGGTGGTATTGTTATCATCGGCCGTGCCGTTTGCCGCGCGGGACTTTCCGCCGCCGCCGCCGGAGAAAAGACTGATATCGATATTGTTTGCACCAGTGGCCTGGATGCTGTTGACGGTGAAATCAGCCCCTATTACGTTAATAGAGCCATTGATATTGGTGGCCGTGATGTTTTCAGCGCTGAAGCTGCCGTTTGCCACATCCAGAAAGCCAGACGGATTTGAGCCTGTCGCGTTGCTGTCGGCAAAGTTGACGTTTCTGATGGTGCCGCTGTTTTCACTCCGGTCATTGCCTGAAAGGCCAAGGGACAGGCCGCTGTTGTCGGCGACATTGAGGTTTTCAACCGCCTGGCCGTTCGCTGTTACCAATTCGCCGCCGTTGCCGGCCAAATTCAGGCCGCCGTCAATGGCCAGGGTATTGACCGCCGCGCCGCCCGTGGCTTCAATCACCACGTTGGAAACCGTTAACGTTTGGGCGGTGGCGTCCAGGGTCACCGTGCCGTTGGTTGGGGTGACGTTGTTCAGAACGCCCTGTTTGTCCGGCCCGTCGACCGTGCCGCTGCCGACGGTGACGGTGGAAGTGCCATTGCCGCCGATGGTGACGTTATCGGCCAGGGCGGCGGAGGCCGCCCCGGTGGTGAAAATGGCGGCCAAAGCCAGAGCCAGGCCCGCTTTCTTTTTTAAACGCATGATGGTTTTCTCCTTGTTATGTTTTCAGGAAGCTTTCGCTTCCCGTTGCGCTGTCCGCGCGTTAATGATCTTTACCGGCGTACGTTCAACATGCCTTCAACAAACGGCCGACAGTGCGCGAGCGTGAACATTTAACAATGGTTTAATGAACGATAACACGCACGGATTAAAGCCTGTTGAAGGCATGGGGGACGTGCGCCCGTAAAAAGATCGTTTACCGGCATAAAAAAGCCATGAAGAGCATTTCACTTTCATGGTTTTTTTGAAGGGCCACGGCTCCACCCTGAACCTGAGGCTGGCACAGGTTCGTAAGTTATTTTTGCTAAAGTGACGGTGGGTAATGTTTACTGGCACTTGTTCCTGTTTTCTCGCGGCCCGCTTTTTTAAATACATGTAAGTGGTTGTTATTATAGCAAACTGATCCCATCACAATGACACCAAGACAACACCTAAAGGACACCAGTAAATAAAAAAATGATTAAAAAGATACTTTTAGGGAGAAAAAGACGCGCGGATAAAATTAAACAGCCGCACGGCAAGCTTGCCGTGCGGCTGTTTCTTCATTGAAAATTGGGGATGCGTGTGGCCGCCGAAATCGGGGAATTGTTTTTGTCATGGCTCCGTTCCGGAAGTCGCGAGTCACGGAGCCATGACAAAAACAATTCCCCGCTTCCGGCTACTGCTGGGGCCAAATCAGCTTTCCAGCCCCGCCCACAAACGGCCGATCAGGCAGCCGGAGGGAGATTATTCTTCAAACCACATCCGCTTCAGCGGCAGGTTCCCCGTTGAGGGGGGCGGCTCTTAATACGATGATGGCCGCCATAACCCTCAATCGGGGAAACCGCACCCTAGACGAAGGATGCGTGAGCATCCGTGGGTCCAGGGCTATGCCCTGGCTAGAATTCGAAGCGGAGCATGCCGCTGAAGCCGTGGCTGGTGGTGTCGCCGGAAGCCTGGAGGTTGTAATCCAAGCCCAGGCTCAGGCCGTTCGCCGCCGCCGCCTTGATTCCCAAGGTGCCGTTAAAGACGGCCTTGTCGATCACGTCCGCGCTCATGGTGCCCCGCGCGCCCGTCCCGAACACGCGGGCCGTGGTGTCCACTTCTGTGTCGCCAAAGCTGAAAATCGCGCCAAGGTCGGCTTTCGGGGTTATGGTCCAGCCCCCTTCCGTCAGGTAGGACTGGCTCAGGGTCAGGCCCACCGGCACAGACCAGACATTCTGCCGCTCCGATTCTATGCTGAAGACCTTGCCCAGGCCCCCGCCAGCTTTCACGTCGTAATCATCGGTTTTCAGGCTCGTGTAGCGAAGGCCCAAGTGCGGCATCAGCTTCATTGATTCAAGCTCAATCAGGTATTCCCCGGTCAGGCCCACCGTAAACGCTTTCGCGTCCACATCGGCTTTCAGGCGGCCCAGCTCGTAGGCCGCGGGCAGTTTCTGGGTGATGTCGTTGGAGCTGGAGGTGTAGCCCAGATCGGCCGTCAGGCCCCAGGCTCCGAAGGTGTAGGAGCCAAAGAGGCTCAGGCCCCAGAAGTCGAAATCGTTGTCAGTCTTGTAGAAATCGCCCTGCGATTCGCTGTCGCCGCCGCCTATGTTCAGGCCCAGGCCCAGGCGCAGGCTTTCGCCCACGTTGTAATCCAGGCCCAGCACCACGCCGCCGAAATCAGCGTCGTAGCCGGTTTTGAAGTGGCCCGCCGACATGCCGTCCACATCCACGCTCCGGTAATAGGGATTGACCCATATGCCAAAACCGCCCGGCTCCGAACCGGCGGCCGTGGCCAGCATATCACCCATCATGGAATATTTCGCGCCGATCACGTCGCCCATGACGTTGGCGAAGGTGTTCAAAAGGCCCGGAGCGCCGCCGGAGACGGCCATCTGGGCCGCGCCTTCGATGGTTTTGGCCGCGTCACCAGGGGTGGTATACGAATTGTCAGTGGCCCGCGAGACGAGCTGCACGCCCGCGCTGTAGCCGGTTATGCTCCCGGCGGCGTTGAAGAGGCGGCCCATATCGCTGTTGGCCGAGCCGCCATAAAGGCCGTCGACCAGCCGTGCGCCGCCGCTCTGGAAATTGCCGTAAACGCTGCCCGCCGAGAGCGCTTCAGCCGTGACCCCGATGGTCAGGTGGTCATCCGGCCCGGTGACGGTGATCCGGCCGTTGGTCAACAGCGGCGAACTGAAAAACAGAGTGCCGTCTTTTCCGTCCCAGGTCCAGTTGTTGAGCGCCGCCATATCGGACAGAAATTGATCGACCGGGATCTTAGTCCTAATTGTGGTATCGGTCGATTCAATATACTCAGCATAACGAATAGTCTTGATATTACTGATGAGGGCGGTGTTGGCCCCGGCCCTGGCCCCGATCACATACAGGCTGTTGTCACGGGCTTGCATGTCGACGTTTTTATTGCTGTAGCTGAACTCAACGACGCCGCCGGCAGCCGCTTCGAAAGTCAGCGGCACGCCGGAGGAGGCGTCCAGAACCAGAAGGCTGTTGTCGCTATAAATGGCCAGAGTATCAATGTCCGAATCCAGGCCGTACTTATCAATACCAGAGATAGAGTAAGAGGCGTCGACGGCGATGGTTTGGGGGGAGAAAATGCCCAGGGCCGACAAGAATCCGCCGTCGGTTCCGGTTTTCGAAAGGCCCACGCCCAAGGAATCGAAGATGCGGTCCAGCGCGTTCACCTCACTTGTGCCGATGGTGGTGAGGGAGTTTTCAGTAAGAATCATGGAACCTTTGAAATCGCCCATATAGATCTGCCGGATGGCGTTGTTGCCTCCCCAACCTTTGGCTTCGGTATAGGTAGAGCCGTAACCAAGATCGGCATTATTTTTGACGATGAAAGTAATATAGTCATCCTTTGCTTCGGACTTAAGCTCGATTTCAATACGGTGGTTTTCATCAGCCTGAATGCTGTTGACAGTGAAATCGGCGTTAGATACGGAGATCCTGCCATTGCCGTTGACGGCGGTGACGTTTTCAGCGCTGAAGACGCCGTTAATCACATCCAAATAGCTATCACTCCGAGGCGCCCGAAAAATTATGCCCGACGATGGGGGCGGAGCGCCAAAGTTGACATTTCTAATGGCGCCGCTCTGTTCACTGCGATCAACATTTCTATAGCCAAGCCTCAGCCCGCTTTTATCGCCAAGGTTTATATTCTCAACCGCCTGGCCGCCGGCCGTGATCAATTCACCGCCGTTTCCGGCCAATCCCAGTGTGCCGTTTACGCCTGTAATGAGCAGACTATTTACATCCGCGCCGCTATTGGCTTCTATCACCAAGTTGGAATACCACAGCTCAACGCTGGAGTTATTTACGAGATCAAGAGTAACTGAGCCGTTATCGGGGCGCACGTTGGTCAGACGGACCTGTTTGTCCGGCTCGTCCCTCGACCAGCGATCGGGGGTGACGATGGAAGAACCGTCGCCATTGATGGTGACATAATCGGCGGCCAGGACAGCGGAGGCCGGGCCGCCGGTGAAAATGGCGGCCAGAGCCAGGGCCAGGCCCGCCTTATTTTTTAAACGCATGATTTTCTCCTTTTTCAGGAAAGCTCTATTGACGCGTTGACGCCGAGCGGCCGCTTGATGTTCTCTGCTCAATCTCTTAAAAAGATTGCCGTTATTATAACAGAGTCACACCGCCAAACAACACCAAAAGATCATCAAAACAGCGGGATAAAGTTTTTAAAGGTAAATTGGCCGTCAGGCCGGGGCGAGAAGCCGTCTTAAAAAATCCTCATAGGTATGCTGGCCGGAAATGACGTAATCAAGGCTGACGGCGCGGCCGAACTCGCTGTTTATAGCCGCCAGGGCCTCTTTTAAGGCGGCCAGGCCCCCCTGGCTGTGAAAAACCGCCTCCAGGCGGTCGCCGGGGATGAAAGCGGCTTCCGGCCAATCCAGCTTTTCCGCCAGCAACCGGCCCGCCCGGTCCCGCGCCGCCAGAAGCGCCGCCTCCGGCGGCCACTGGTCCGGCCAGGTTTTCGGCCGGAGGGCCAGGGCGGTCCGCAAACGCCAGTGCTCAACATGATCCCAGCCGCCGGGCATGCGCCGCTTTAAGGCGGCCCACCATGATTGTTTATAGTGTCCCGGCCTCAGCTTCAGCGGCTCCCATTGGTGGGCCGCGCCTTCCAGATCCGCCTCCGGCGCGGCCAGTTCCAGCCAGGATTTCAAAAATTCGCCGTAATTCAGGCGGACGCTCTTCAGGGCCAGCTCATCGGGCAGATCCACCCCGAAAATTTCCTCCATCGCCAAAATGAATTCCACTAAATCAATGCTGTCGGCCCCCTCGCACAAGAGGGCGATTACGCTGTCGCCCGGCACAAAAAAAACGTTGGGCCAGCCGCCGCAATTGTAGACCATCAACAGCGGCCCCATCCGGTCGCGGGCCTGGATGAGGCGGGGGTTGTCCGGCCACTGGGCCGCCCATTCAGCGGGACGCGCGGCTCGCTCTTCCATAATGGAGACCAGATCATTATAGGCTGTTCTCGTGGTCAATGGTTTCCAGATATCCATAGCGGCCCCCTTCCTTGTCGGTTATTCCGGCTCGGGCGCATTGGCGGCCAGTTGGCGGAATTCACGCAGTTTGCGTTCCAGAATCGTTTTATCGATGAGCTTGAGGTTGTATTCGGCCACCATGGTGGGCGAGAGACTGCGGCTCATGGCGTATTCAACCACTTCGTCGTCTTTGGCGGCGCAGAGGATTACGCCGATGCTGGGGTTTTCATTGGGCTTTTTGTAATCGCGATCCAGGGCTTCCAGGTAGAAATTCATTTTGCCCAGATATTCAGGCTCAAAGCGCCCTATTTTCAATTCAAAGGCCACCAGGCACGATAGGCCCCGGTGATAGAAGAGCAGATCGATAAAATAATCGGAGGCCCCGACTTCAAGGCGGTATTCCTCGCCGACGAAGCTGAAATCACGGCCGAATTCGAGCACGAAATTTTTCAGATTGCCGATCACGGCCCGTTTGAGGTCGCTTTCTGAATAGAGATCGGGAAGGTTCAGAAATTCCAGCACATAGCTGTCCAGAAACGGGGATTCGCCCTCCCCCGCCCTGGCGGCGGTGGCCGTGATTTCCGGCGGGAGGGCCTGGGCTGAGAGCATACAGCGTTCATAATAGCCGCTTCTGATCTGGCGTTCCAATTCGCGTTTGCTATAACGCTCGCGGGCGCAGAGATTGAGATAGAATTCCTTTTCTTCCATGTCTTTGGTGCCGGAGAGAATGGCCAGATGACAGGACCAACTAATTTGTGTCACCAGTGGAGACACATTTTTATTGTCTTTGTATGTCTCATAAAATTGCTTCATGCGGTAGAGGCCGCGACGGCCCCAGCCTTTCAGTTCCGGGTAGGCTTTGGCGATGTGGCGGGCGGTTTCGTCGATAAAAGCGTCGCCCCACCCGGCTTTGGCGCTTTCGCGGCTGAGGTGGTCGCCCACCTGCCAATAGAGACGCACCAGCTCGGTATTGACCTTCTGGAGAGTACGCCGCCGAGTCTCATCAATCAGGGCAATGATTGATGAGGCCAGGGGGGTGGCTGTATGTTGAAGTTCAGATGACATGTCCGCCTCGGGCGATTTGGAGTCGCATGCCTGTAATATACACTTTTTTCTGACTATTTTAAACCGGGGGCGGATGGTTCGGGAAGTGGCGGGCGATATTATAGAATAATTATATTATATTATAATAAAATGATTATATGGTTTAAAAACAGCCGGATTTTTCCAGACCCCATATTATTCTATACTGTTGCAGTTTAGAGGAGACTAGAAAAGCAAAATAAATATGGTAAATCAATTAAAAAACATATTTACATACACAATATTAGTTTGTAAACGAACTAACGAATTATTCCAAAAAATATTTGTATTTTGTCTAACGTAATTATGTTATTTCATTTAACAAGCAAAATTAACTATTTTTTCAAACTTTTATGATTGTAATTTCAAGTATTGCTTTTAAAAATAGTTCTTATCTATATAGGTGATCAAAAAGACCTTCTACAATCACAAAAAACACAGCCAAAAAGCGCATTTACGCCAACTGCTATGGCCTTCGCCGTTTTGTATGGAGAGAGAAGAGGCATGGCAATCATTATATGGTAAAACCATATAATGATTGTCACATAGAGTTATTGTGTGGTTATGGCCGGACGGCCATGTGATTGAGGACTGGGCCTGACAGGCCCACCAAAGGGCTCCGCCCTCTGGACTCCGGCTGGGGGAGGGCCCACGCGGGCCCTGCCCCAGACCCCACCCGCGCCAGGGGGGCGGAGCCCCCTGGACCCCCAAGAGGTCAGGGTCGGCTTAAACATTCTTTTTCCCGCATCGCCGCAACTCGCTTCGAGTACGAAGCTCAGACAAGCGGCGACGCTTCATACTGGGTCAGCATCAGGGGCGATAGGTGGCTTCACATTGGATAGGTTCATTTTGCTATAGGTGGCCGCGTCGGATGATTGTTGCCCCACGTATGTTCGGCTTAATACTTTTTCCCCTCAAAGGCCTTTTCCAGCGCTGCAACGCATGAGGCTCTGCCGCCTACAGTTGAAAGAAGCAAGGCCCGCTCCCCTTAAAGGCCCTTTCCAGTGAAGTAACGCACATAACTCTGCCGCCTACAGTTAAAAGAAGCAGGGCCCGCTCCCCTTAAAGGCCCTTTCCAGTGAAGTAACGCACATAACTCTGCCGCCTACAGTTAAAAGAAGCAGGGCCCGCTCCCCTTAAAGGCCCTTTCCAGTGAAGAAACGCACGTCACTCTGCTGCCTACAGTTGAAAGGTTGCGACGGCAGCAATTGGATGTCGTGGCTGAGTGGGAGCCGGAAGCGGGGGATTGTTTTTGGCCCGGCTCCGTGACTAAAGACCCCCGGAACGGAGCCGGGCCAAAAACAATCCCCCGCTTCCGGCGGGTCAATTCTTCGTCAATTTATAATATATCAAAGGAATCAAAGGGGCGGCTTTACCCGCTCTTGACGTTTCTGAATACGGGCGGAGATTTCATCAAATGTTGCATCACCATGCGGCTTCTCTCGCTCGGCAGTATAATCACCGCTTCCGCTTTCAAACTGACGCAGAAAATTTATGGCTCCCACCGTTCCCAGGCCCTCAACCAGAACCCGGAAACCCTGTTTTCGTATTGTACGCGTTTGTCATATAATACCGCCGCCCATCTAATTAATTAAATTACTCCAAAGGATAAAGTGATAAATAATGTGAAGTGAAACTAACGGCGTGCTCCAGCAATTGCTGGAGCACGCCGGATTGAGGCTCAATTAATTCGCAAAGCCGACATTGCGAAAAGACATGATCACCAAAGGCTTGTCGAAAAAAATATCGCGGGCCGTGACCTTCATTTCCGGGGTTCCACGGTGGACCTGCCCGCGCAGATTCATCATGATTACATTTTCAGGCTCAATAGCGGTGGCGTATCGGTTGTCTTCGTTTTTGTCGTCTTCCATTGTCACCTCAAAAGTGAATTCGCCGATTGGCTCGCTCCAGGGCAAATCCTCCTGCCCCAGCGGCACCCGGTACCAGCCGATCATGCAATGGCCGGGTTCGCCGGTCCTGAATTCGGGCATGACTTCCTCAAACTTCAGGCCCGCCGCACTGAAAAGCTCCGATAAATCAGCATAGCCCGCCGTGCTCAAAGTATGGGCGCTTTGATCGGCCGTGTCCTTCTCAAAGCCGTCGCCGCCGGGGTTGGAGAGATAGGTGTAGCTGATAGTCGTCTCCTGTCCGGCCGGAAAAACCTGCTCCCACCAATAGGTGTTCAGGGTGCTCCAGCCAGGGAAGCACATATAGCCCTCCTCACCTTCCAGCGACGGCGGCTCCTGGGACTGACAGACCCCCTCATCATGCAGACGGCGGAAAAGCTCCAGCTCGCCCTCCGTAGTCAGGCGGCGTTCCATAGGCCCGCCGTCCGCGCCCTGCTGGGTCAACTGCGGGTCCAGACCGGCGGCCCTCAAATCCTGGGTCACTTCCCGGCCTTTATAAAAAGATCTCGCCCGCCGGTTGTATTCCAGCGGTTCGCCGTTAACTTCCACTTTCAATTCCCGGTATGAAGCGTCGGAATACCAGGTGCCGCCGAAGTGCTCCTCCATCTCCTTGGGCGGCAGACGAAAATCCATCGCCGTCATCCAGTCGCGCCCA
The DNA here is from genome assembly GCA_023525915.1 of Acetispira formosa (nom. nud.). Taxonomy (GTDB): domain Bacteria; phylum Desulfobacterota; class Desulfarculia; order Adiutricales; family Adiutricaceae; genus Adiutrix. The sequence goes on from CP026659.1 coordinate 71,601, forward strand.
TAGGTGTTGAGTATGGTGTAGCTCACCGTGGTCTGGCGGGGACTGAGTTTGACCTGAACGGCCACCGGCCTCAGAAAGGGCGGCGGATTGAAGCGGAGCTTGGGGCCGGGGAGGTCGGCGGTGCCGCCGCAGGCCTCGCCAGGCGCGGCCGACATCAGGCACGGGAGAAGAAGCAGCAAAACTTTGCTAAATAATTTCAACATATTAAATCCAGATAGAGCGGCGTGGGCCGTAATTTGTTTGAAAGCTATAATTTAACCTAACACAAATGCGACAAAGCGGTCCATAGCCTGGCCAAGTGTTATTTTTGCCAGACCGCCATATAATAATTTTATATTATAAAATTATTATATGGTTTTATGGTTCTATAATTCAAACCGCCCGCCCCACTTTCTGCTCCCCCTTCATTACCTTGACATTTATTTATGGGCGTGATTTACTTTTGATTGGGAATTTAGACGCCCACCGTGAGTCTTTCCACACAAAAGTGCCACCTAAATCATGCTGTTCACCGCAAGGTGCGCGGTTAGTCCGGGTGTGGGCTGAATACAATACTCTTCGGAGGAATAGGTCTACGGCCGTACGGGGTCGCTAGAAACACCCGGCCATTATTTTAATGGCCCTTACTTAATTTTTGAGACCGAACACACCAAAAGATAATGACTTAGAAATTGCGCGGTTAGTCCGGGTGTGGGCTGAATACAATACTCTTCGGAGGAATAGGTCTACGGCCGTACGGGGTCGCTAGAAACACCCGGCCATTATTTTAATGCCTCTTACTTAATTTTTGAGACCGAACACGCCAAAAGATGATGACTTAGAAGGTGCGCGGTTAGTCCGGGTGTGGGCTGAATACAATACTCTTCGGAGGAATAGGTCTACGGCCTACATGGGGTCGCTAGAAACACCCGGCCATTATTTCAATGGCCCTTACTTAATTTCTGAGGCCGAACACGCCAAAAGATAATGACTTAGAAATTGCGCGGTTAGTCCGGGTGCGGGCTGAATACAATACTCTTCGGAGGAATAGGTCTACGGCCGTTCGGGGTCGCTGCAAACACCCGGCCATTATTTTAATGGCCCTTACTTAATTTTTGAGACCGAACACACCAAAAGATAATGACTTAGAATTTGCGCGGTTAGTCCGGGTGCGGGCTGAATACAATACTCTTCGGAGGAATAGGTCTACGGCCTACATGGGGTCGCTGCAAACGCCCGGCCATTATTTTAATGGCCCTTACTTAATTTTTGAGGCCGAACACGCCAAAAGATAATGACTTAGAAATTGCGCGGTTAGTCCGGGTGCGGGCTGAATACAATACTCTTCGGAGGAATAGGTCTACGGCCGTTCGGGGTCGCTTCTAACACCCGGCCATTATTTTAATGGCCTCCAGTTTATATTTCCTGGATAAACTCAAACATTAGCGCCATAAAGCCATATAACCATTTTATACTGATATTATAAAATGATTATATGGCTTTATGATTTTATAATTAAATCTGTCCACCCCACATCCTGCTCCCCCTTCATTATCTTGACATTTATTTACGGGCGTGATTTACTTTCGATGGGTATTTAGAAGTGCCCGCCCCCGTGGACCCCACCATGTGAGAGTTCCACCTGATTCATGCTGTTCACCGAAAGGTGCGCGGCAGGGTCGGGTGTGGACTAAATACAATACTCTTCGGAGAAATAGGTCCACGGCCTGCATGGGGTCGCTTCTAAACACCCGGCCATTATTTTAATGGCCTCCAAATCTATTCTGGAGGCGTTTACATGCCCGAGTTTGAAGCGAAAGCCCTATTTCTTATCGATCGTCAACGTGCCACGGAACTCACTGCCCGCCTTGAATCAAGGTGCGAACGCTTAAACATTCACTACGACATCTACAAACACAACTATAAAGAGTTCACCGATTATGCTCGTCAGATCATTTTTTTGGTGGAGAATCTGGACCCTAAATCCGAGCTGTACCGCCGCCTCTCCAAAGATGATAATTTAGAGAAAATAATCAAAATCATCGATAGCTATACACAGAAGGAACTCCGCCAGTTCACCGTCATGCGCCATCACAACCAGCAGGCCATTGATTTTTGCCACGCCCTGGCGCGTTATCTCACGCAGGATTGGCAAGACATTGAAAAGGAAATGACTGAACTTGAAATCAATAACGCTGAATTATTGAGCAAAAGAAAAAAAAAGACTGTTCGGAGGAAAAAGGCCTGAGGCTTATGTGGAATCGCCGCGGCTTGGGGCTAAAAACCCCAAGCGCAAAGCTAAAATGGTGGAAGGAAGTCAAAGCGTCGGCTTTACCCGCTCTTGACGCTTCTGAATACGGGCGGCAATGTCATCAATCGTCACATCACCGTGCAGCTTTTCACGCTCGGCGGTGTAATCACCGCTTCCGCTTTCAAACTGGCGCAGAAAGTTTATAGCTCCCACCGTTCCCAATCCCTCAACCAGAACCCGGAACCCCTGTTCCCGTATTGTATTAAAACTCGCATTTATCATATAACACCTCCGCTAACCATAATAGGGGGTTTCTTACATTTATGGTTGTATCAGACCGCTGGGCCGCATTGACAAGTTTGCGGTCCGTAGTGAGGAAAACATCAATATTCCCCGCTTCCGCGCTCGCCAAGTGGAGCGCATCATAAGCCTTGAAAAGTGTTCAAGCTCTTTAGCCCGTGTAATAACTCCGGCGTTCAGATCAATGTGCCGCTTCGCGGCCTGATACAGTATCATGACTTTTTGTTTTTTACCAAGGTTCGGGGTGTTGTCAATTTCATCAAACAGAACGCTGCTGACGCAAAATTCCCATTCGCCGCTTTCACATCTGTCGATTATTGATATAACCGCTTCCGCCTCCATCCGCACTGCGTCATCGCTCAAGTCATCAAACGGACGATTAAGGCAACAGCTTCAAGGTATATTTTCATAGCGCAGACCCCTTCTAATTAACTAGGTTACTCCAAGCACTGCGAAAACACAATTGGTATATGAATTGCTCGCTTTGAGGTGGATAACGGCCGCACGGCATTTTTTTCCACCATAAACAGGCGAGGTGAACTATGGCGGTATCCGGGAGCTATCTATCCAGCATCTACAATTCCTCCGCGCTGGACGCGGTCGGCAGGGCGGTGAAAACCAGGCAGGAGGCCACTGATTCCTTTATGCTGGCTGAAGAGCCGGAAGAGGCCGCCTCTGTAGGTGGAAAGGCGGGGATGGATGTGCAAAGTTTTGCCAATTCCTCCGCCAATGCGGTGGATTGGAGCGATCCGGCCGTTAAGCGTGAGATACTTAGAATGTGCCTTCCGCCGATGGTGACCAACATCATCAGCACGGGTTGCTATTCCACGGAAACGTCGGCCGATCGCGGCAGTCTGGACCGGCTGGCCACCAAGTATTTTGAGGAAGTGAAGGAGGAATACGGCTGTTCGGATGATTATATGCCCTATATGCCGGGCCTCTCTGAATTCGATGCGGACATTGAAGCGGCCATGAAACGCGCCCTCTATGACAAGGTTGAGGCCGATCCGGAAGCCGAACGGCTGACTCTGGCCATCGGCGGAATCTGGCCGCCGCCAGATAAGCTGAATCTGGACACCATGACCTATGGCCCCGGCGCGCCCCACACCGGAGCCACCCCCTGGAACCGCCCGAGAATGTTATAATTATGCCGGGCTTGGAAAGACATTGAGAGGGAAATGACTGAACTTGAAATCAATAACGCTGATTCACTGAGCCAAAGCCGGAAAAACTGTTTGGAGGCGTAAGAAGGTTCAGGGCTGAACAGTCCGCTTCTTGGTATGCGAATTGCTCGCTTTAAGGTGGATAACAGCCGCACGGCATTTTTTTCCACCATAAACAGGCGAGGTGAACTATGGCGGTATCCGGGAGCTATCTATCCAGCATCTACAATTCCTCCGCGCTGGACGCGGTCGGCAAGGCGGTTAAAATCAGGCAGGAGGCCACTGATTCCTTTATGCTGACCGAAGAGCCGGAAGAGGCGAACCTCACTGGCGAAAACCCTGAAAAAGGCATTTCCTGGGCCGAATTTCTGGAACTTGGCGATTCCTACACCGGCCCCTTGGATTGGCGTGACCCGGAAGTCAAGCGCCAGTGGGTTAAAATGGGCCAGCCGCCGATGGTGGCCAACGCCACCGGCACAGGCTGCTATTCCAAATCCACGGCGGCCGATCGCGGCAGTCTGGAGCAACTGGTCGCCAAGTATTTTGAGGAAGTGAAAGAGGAATACGGCTGTTCGGATGACTATATGCCCTATGCGCCGGGCCTGCCTGAATTCGACGCGGCAATTGAGTCCAGTATGAAACGCGCCCTCTATGACAAGCTGGAGGCCGATCCTGAAGCCGAACGCCTGACCCGCGCCATTGGCGGAGTCTGGCCGCCGCCCGACAGGCTGAATCTGGAAACCATGACCTATGGCCCCGGCGCGCCCGTCAACAGAGACACCGCCTGGAGCCGCCCGCGAATATAACTATGTTGGCTTGAAACCGGCCGCTCTCAGCCTGTCTCAGTTTGCCGGGACAGCGGTTGGCCGCCGCCCTGGGGAAATGTTTTTGCCCGTCTCCGTTCCGGGGGTCTTTAGTCACGGAGACGGGCAAAAACATTTCCCCAGGGCGGCTGTCTGGTCGTCTTATTGTGGGGGCCGGAATGCGGGCATAACCCCAGCGGGAGACGGAAGGCGGGAGTTTTGTCCCGTCTCCGTGACTAAAGACCCCCCGGAACGGAGACGGGACAAAACTCCCGCCTTCCGTCGGCCAAAGGGAATCACGCGCATTTAAAAATTGCCTTGGTCACTACATGGATCAAGGAAGTTCGCGCAGTGCATAATGGGCGGGAGCATGGATAATTCAATTACCGATAATAATGGAACGAAGGACGAACCGGCCACGCGCGACTTGTCGCCGTTTAAACCTTATGTCGCCACCAGCTACGGTGAAATGGAAATAATCGGCTGCGCCCTGAAACTGGCCGGAACAAGATCAGGTCTGCAATCTGTGCCTATAGTTCTGTGCTTGGCCGTGTTGCCCGTTTTATTCTTTGCCCTGACAGTGGCCCAGCATTGGCAGTGGATAGCGGCTTTGCTGGCCAGCATTCTGGTGGGCTGGCGGGCGGTCGTGGCCACCCCTAAAATACCGGTTTGGTGTGATTTTGAAAAAAAGGCGGTCATCCAAGGTCAAACCAGCGTTCCCTTTTCAGAATTTTCAGCCCGGGACTGGCTGCCGAAACCCGACATTTTGTATGGGAGTGTGATGAGCTGCGCTCCGGCAATCACGCGGTTGCGGCTGAAAGCCTGCGAAGATCTTCCGGGGGCCAGCGTGATTGTGGACGGCGAGGATGATGGTGAGGAAGAAGCCCTGGAGCTGCAAAAACTTTTGACTGCCTACATTGAAAATGTGCGCGACGGCAAGTGGCGGATTGTGCCGATGGAAGGGAAGAAAGCCCGGCCCGGCAGCTAGCAATGTACGCGGTGTGGCGGAAAAAAAAGGGGGACCGGCGAGTCCCCCCTTTTTTTGCCTAAAACAGATGTTCAGGCTGTGGGCGCTCTCGTTGGCCGAGAGGGTCGTCTCCATAGGCGGCGGAGAAGCTCCAGTTTTCCGTGGGCCCCCTCCAGGGCGATCACACGTTTGAGGGGAGGCACGTCTTATGTCCTTTACTGGTGTTTAAATAGAATGGGGCGTATTGGATGGACGGCATATCGTCAGCTCTCGCGCCCGTCAGTGACGCCGGTCCGTGGCCGGACAAAAAGTGCGATTTCGGCCCGGTGGGAGTCCTGGCTTCAAAACCAGCCGCCATTCCATATTCAGCTAAATACTTGACCAATAACCTAAAAACCGGCAATCCCCCTTTTGAGGGATATGGTCAACTAGTTGATTTTTAACAATAAATATAAAACGCCATTTCAACTCTTTTATAAGCCCGCCGGAAACCCCATTCAATCATCAGGGCCTCTCGACCAGCGGCCCCGAATTTTTGAAGCGATTGAGGGTGCGGATTTGATCTTAGGAAAATAGTTTCCGCAAAATGTCTCTAATTTTTCCTTTAAACCGGCGGAATATCCTCCGCTCGCCTGATATCGACTAATATTTCATCCATAGGCTTGTTTTCAAACAATATTCCGGCCGCAAATCTCCCCGGAAAATCTGAGAAAATACTTTCGTAAAAGCTTTTAATATACTATAATGTTGTCATACAAAATGTCAGGCGGATATTAAGGGGTCCGCCGATAAAATAAAGACGGTCTCTTCGCCTTTGGCCAGCCACCAAAAGCGGAAAGTCCGAAATTCGGAGCATTTTCAGGCTGATGAGCGACGGCCGCCTTGCTCCTCCCCTCCCTTTTCTTTGGTGATTCCAGCCTTGCCGCCAGAGCCTGTACCCTAGGTTCAGGTCGGCCGACCTCCATCCTCCGCCTTATTATTCCCGGCCCCCTTCGCCAGGCCGCGCCCTCCGCGCCGCTGCCGGCGCTGTATTGTCAATCGTTTATTGATGATTATCGTAAGGTTGTTGGCAAACTCCGTCTTTAAACGGGGCTGCCGGCCCGGCCCGCCCGTTGGCCGCTGATGGTTCCGCCGACCCCGTCGGCCGCGTTCAGCGTCTCTGACCGGAGTCAGGCTGAAAGGAATAATAATGAAGTTTAAGAAAAAATATAGCTATCCCCTGGAGCTGGTGCACGACATGATAAAAGGCAAGTGGGTCGCCCCCATCATGTGGCGGCTGCATGATGGCGGAGCGGCCAGCCTCACGGAATTGGAGAAAAATATTGAAGGGGTCAGTCAGAAGGTTCTGATTCAGAACCTCAAAGATCTGGTTGATTGTGAAATAATTGATAAAAAACACTGTAAGGGCAGTCCGAACCGCATGGAATATTCCCTGACCATGATCCGCGGCGCGCCCATTCTGGAGGCCATGCGCATCATGAAGCGCATAGGCCAGGAAAATTTTGGCGAGACCGAGCGCCCCCTGGAGACAGTGCGCGACCTGATTAAAGGCAAGTGGAAAACCGTGATCCTATGGCACTTGCGCAAAGGCCCGGCGTCCCTCTCCAGCCTGGAAAAATCCTTCCAAAGCATAACCCAAAAAGTGCTGATGGAGCAGCTCAAAGACCTTGTGGACAATGAGCTGGTGGCCAAAAAGACTTTCCCCGGCTACCCGTTGCGGGTGGAATATTCCCTCACGCCCGATCGCGGCGCGCCGCTCTTGGAGGCTATGCGAATAATGCAGCGCGTAGGCCTCCAGGCCTTCAAGGACAGCGGCCAGGAAGACACCGTTATAAATATGGAACCGCATTGACCCGCCGGAAGCCGGAAGTTTTGTCCCGGCTCCGTTCCGGGGGTCTTTAGAAGTCATTTCATAAATATCTTTTTGCTCCCTGGCGTCGTTGCTCAGTCTTTTTAATGCTCAAAATATGTCGTATATTCCTGCGCTTAAAAAGCCTTCGCGCCTAGCCAGGAAACAAAAATCTTATTTATGAAATGACTTCTAGTCACGGAGCCGGGACAAAACTTCCGGCTTCCGGCTCCCACTCGACCTGGCCCCCGGTTGCGGCCGACCAGGCAGCCGCCGGGAGAAATGTTTTGGCAATGGTCCCGTGACTAAGACCCCCGGAACGGGACCATTGCCAAAACATTTCTCCCGGCGGCGGTCACCCGCTTTTCCGTAAATTCAAAATTGACCGCGCAGCGGGTCAAGGGACTCCACCCCCCTCCCGGCGGGGACAGACCCGGCCTCTTCACTCTGGGCCACATAGGCGAAGTTTCTACATTTTTAGGCGCGGTCCGCATTTTTCCACTGAATAATTATTTTTTATCAAACCTTCGTTTATTTTACGTTTTTTGGATAACGATTTGATTTAGTTTCGCATTTCGAGAACTTTCAGGCTAAATTATTACTATACTTACCAAAAAGTGGGTAATGTACAATTGTCAATGATTCGGATATGATCGGTGTACCGTAAGGTGAACCTAAAGCAATTTGAATTTCTGACGTATTTCCACCACAGATATAACTAAAATAGTTGTTAATGTGACTCGGCGTCACAATCTACGCGTCCGCGCGGCTGGCGTCTGAGCAAACGACCGTTTCAAGGAATTATTCTGGTCTGGTGGGATTACGGCTGTAGTCTTTTTTGAATAAAAAGCAGGAGGAATGATGCGAAAAACCATGGTATGCCCATTGACGCGGAGCGGGTTGAAGCAGCGGTTCGGCGGCCCGCCGGACATGCCCTTTGTAAAGGTGAAGAATCATGACGGGCTGGACGCCTGTGAAAATTACGCCCATCACGCCCTGACCATAGGGCTGGTGATCCAGGGCAGCGGACGCCTCATGTGCGGGCGCGGCGAGCGGCAGATGGTGAAAGGCGATATTTTTCTGATTGAAAGCCTGAAAATGTGGAACCTGATAGCCGATGGGGATGGAGTCTTTTGCATTTTGCTCCAGATAGAGCCGGATTGGTGCGTCAAGCAGGCCAATCCGCTCAATTGCGGACGGATGAATTTTGAGTTCAGGAAAAGAGTGGTTCGTTCGCCGCAGAAGTTCGCGGCCCTGGTGCGGGCGGTGGAAGCCATCTGCTGTGATCATCCCTATGACGGGGAGGAGTTTGGCTGGACGGTGGGCGCGCTGATGAATGACAACGGGCATTTTTACCGTTTGTCGGATGATTTTTACCCCGTCTACCAGAAGGTGCGCCGGGCCAGGGAGATCATGCTGGAGCGGATGGAATTTCCGCTAAAAGTATCGGAGCTGGCCGAAGTGGTGGAATTGGGGCGGGAGATGTTTATCCGTTCGTTCCAGAAGCTGGTGGGGGTCTCGCCGGGGCTGTATCAGCATTGCCTCCGGCAGCTGGAGGCCCGCCGCCTGTTGAAAGACGGGCGGAGCATAGCGGAAGTGGCCCTGGCCACCGGCTATAGCGACCAGAGCCATTTTCACAAGACTTTCAGCCGCTTTTTCAACATGACGCCGCGCCAGTCCAGCCTGTGCACGCCCGGATTGGCCGAGACCGATATGCTGAAAGGGATCAATCCGCTGGATTATGTGGATTGCCCGCATGACGCGGAGGCGGAAATCCCCGATGATTTCTTTGTAGAGCCATCGGAAGGTAAACTGACGCGGCCTTCGGCCGTGCGATAAGAGGGCCGGCCGGCCCAAAGGCTCCGTTCCCCCCGCTGTCCCAGCGGATGGAGGAAGAAGCCGGGAATGGCATGCCATTCCCGGCTCCTCCCCCATCCGTGCGGAGGGGCGGAGCCTTTTCTATATTATACGCCGCCTTTTCTTCACATCTCCAGCTCCCCAGCCATCCGCCCGTTAAAGACAGCCATCAGCGATGACGCGTCAATTGCCTCTCCCTTAAAATTTCAATCAAACAGCGGCTGGAAGCCATTTCATAAATTATTCGTTTCCTGGCCGGGCGGGAAGATTTTTAAGCGCGTCAATATTTGACATGTTTCGAGCATTAAAAAGACACGCGACGCCTTTGCCCTTCAAAGCCGTTGACATATATAACAGATGCGGTATACTGATAAAAGTGTTTAACCATTTTATAGTTAAATACTATCACAATATACCACTATAACATCAAAACCATAGAACCATAAAATATCACACACCCGCGGAGCGGCACCACTATGGCTAAAAAAGTCCTCTTCTATAACGCCAAAGGCGGACAGGGCAAAACCACCCTGGCCGTCAATTACACCATCTTCTCACATTCCGCCTTCTATACCAACGAATACAAAGTCGGAACCGAAGATCTTTATAAAGATAAAATAACCCAGGGCAAACATCCCGAACGATTCAACGTTATCACCAAAGATGATCAGAAACTGGCTATAGCTGATAAATCCGTCTTCGATTTCGGCGGCTCCCTGGACGGCCGTATACCAGCCGTGGCCAGGGCTTCCGATCTGTGCGTCATCCCTATCCACTATCAATCAAAAGCCGAACTCCGCCCGCTCTTCATCATGCTGTCAGCCATAGCCGAGTTCAATAAAAATATCCTCATCGTCATCAATAATACTGAAAGCGTCTTTACCGACAGCCTTCTCGAAGGGCTGGCCTCGGAAACTAAATACCCGATCAAAGTCGTTCGCCACTCCTCCTTTATGACCTATCTGGCCAACGACGGCCTGACCCCCTTCGAACTTGACATTAAAGGGGCCCCAAAAAAGGCCCTCACCAATATCCAGAACCAGCTTTCCGACCTGTTTAACTTTATACAAAAATATTGACCCGATCTGGAGTAAACCCAATGCCCAAAGCCATCAGCCCAAAATCCTTCAAAGACGCCAAAAAGGAAGTCACTGAAATAATCTTCGATTCCTCCGCCGCCGCGCCGGGTCCGCCATCGCCGGCCCCGGCTAAAAGCAAAGGGGCCAATAAAGATGTGCAGATAGCTTTCTACCTCACCCGCGAAGACAGCGCCAAGCTCAACATCATCCACGCCCGCCTTCAGGCCGAGACCGGCCAGGCCATCAGCCGGGCCGACCGGGTGCGAAACCTGGTGCTGGCTTTCATTGAGGATCACAGGGACATGCTGTAACAAGTATAGAATTATTTTACCATAAAATAATTCTATACTTATATCATTATATATTAAAATTATTATGCACCTGAACCACTTGGACGGTTAAATATCAATGATTACTAAGAAAAATACCAGCGATGACCCCGGCCTTTTCGACGGTCTGGAGCAGCACGCCAGCCCCACGCCCCCTCCGCCCAAGCCGCGCTCCCCGCGCCGCCCCCAAAAACCAGACGGCCACGAAGTCGGCCGCCTGATGATCCGCGACCTTATCGCCGTCCACGAACGGGTGGCCGGCCGCAATTCCGGCGGCCTGTTGTCCCTGGAGGAGCGTTCGGCTCTGGTCAATTCCCTTTCCAGCGCCAAGGACGTCGTCAAATATAATGAGATGCGCAATATCCATGACTACCTGGTGCGGGCCTCCATTATGTACAAGCTCTATTATAAATCGGCGGAAACGGAATTCTGGCAGCTTCTGCGGATCCTGGAAAAGCTCGATGAAGGTCTTGACCGCGAAATCGACGGCATCGAGCCGGCCGGTACGGCGGCGCAAAAATTCCTTGGCCAGACCGGCGAATTCAGCCTGCATATAAAGGCTTACAAGTTTTTCCTCAAGGAAGGTTTTGTGATGCAGGAAGCGGTGGCCATGATCGGCCGCTTCATCGGCGTCCTTGACGTCGTCAAGCTGGTGGAGCCTGAACAGATGCTGCCTAACCGAAAGGATAACACCATACACATTAACGGGCTTATGACCTCCATTCCGCCTAAAATGCCCGATGGCAAATTGAAGGAAAAAGTCTTCGCCTGTCTCACCCCCATCATTGAGGAAACCCTCAAACCTTCCGGAGCGGCCATTGAAACAGCCTCCGACCTGGTCAATTTCACCACCGTTCAAGGCTATGAAGAAGGAATTTACGCCATACTGCGGGGAGACGGAGATAATGGCTGAAAAACCGAAAAAACGCCCTGATTCACTCCAGGGCCAGGTGGCCGGGCACTTTCTGCCTCAGCCGCCCATAAGCCCATCATATTTTTCCATGCTTCAGGGGCCGGGCACAAACAAGCTGACCCAGATAACCTTGAAGCGCAAGCAGCCGCCGGTCGATCCCATCACCGGTACGGCCACCATTAATTACGGCAATTTAACCGTAGCCATAGAAAACTTCATGAAACTGGCCTCCGGCGGCCCCCGGGTATCCACCTACAAGCTCTTCGATCTCTGCGCCATAGCCCTGACCCAGCTCAACAGCTATCGGACCACGGCGGAGCCCAAAACCGTGGTGGTCATCAGCCTGGACGATTACATGGAACATTTTGGCATCCCCATGACCAAACCCAGCCGGGACAAGGCCCGCCGCCGCGTCAAAGAAGACCTGGATTTCCTTTTCAACATGTCCATGAGCTGGCAGGAGGGGGCGGGCGAACATGCTCGCGATTACAAAACCCGTATAATTTCAGCCCGCGAGATTCAGAACAGCAAGATTTACGTTGAATTCTCCCTGGGCATGGCCACCTATCTCACCAACGCCTACATCATGCCGTACCCCTCAGCCCTTTTTAAGACCGACGACCGCATACCCAGCGCCTATCATATCGGGAAAAAGCTGGCCCTGCACTTTTCCATGACAAACAATCAGAAGAAGGGCACGGCCAATCTCATCTCCGTCAAATCTCTTCTGGACGCGGCCCCGGACATTCCTTCCTATAAAGATGTGATGGAGAAGGACCGCCACCTGTCACAGCGTATAATCACGCCGTTTGAAAAAGCCCTCAACTCTCTGCCGGCCTTTCTGGCTGAATGGAGATATGTCGGCCCAAAGGGCGTACCTTTGAGCAACGACCAGAAGGAAAATTTTGATTACTCGGTCTTCATAGAATGCTATATCCAGTTTGAACTGGTTTCAGCCCCGCAGCTGCCTGGCTGAGAAAAGATATGAGACAGTGAACTATAAAGCGGGTCTGATTTTTCAAAGTTCAATTGACTAAAACCAAAGCCATATAAATAAAATCAGAGGTTATTGCCTGAACCATTTACCAAGGCAATCATAATATTCGAAGTTCCTGCCGCTCAGGTGATGATCAAGACATGGTCATATCACCGTCTTGCGCCTTTCAATAATCACGAAGCATAAAACAAACCAGGTTAGTAAAAACCTGGTTTTTTATTTTACCCCACACATTTATCCCTTTCGCTTTAAAGCCCTCACCCCCCCTGATTTCACCCACATAAAATATATATTATGTTCTTCAAGACATAGTTTAAAAAAAGTTTTTCTAAACATTATTTGCCTATCATGGTGTCCTTTTGGTTTCATTTGGATGATATAAGTATCAGAATTTTAAAAAATACATATTTTGACCAATTATGCTTCAGGCAAATCTACTGTAATCTCATCCTAAAGCATGTGAACTGCATGGCCTGAAACAGTCACCAGACAGCAACATAAATAAACGGCGCGCATCCGGGAACTGATCTTTTACCGGCGCACGGTCAACCAGCCCTCAACAAGAGGCGGACAGTGCGTGTCAGTGTATGGGAATCTTTTGTGATCGGCTTTCCCTGCCTGTGTCATTCGCCGCAATGGGAGAGTTATGAAAAACGTAAGCGCCGGAGAGAAAAAGATCATTGAGTTGTTGGTAAAAGGTTTTAGTGACAAAAGAAATAGCCGAACACCTTTTCATCAGCCCTAAAACGGTTTCGCGTCACCTGGCCAATCTCAGGCGCCGTTATGGGGTGGCCAGCGCCCCCGCCCTGGTCAGCCTTTTTTACCCGGAACCAGGCGGCCGCCTTAAACTCACCCCGCGTGAGGCGGCCGTTTTTGAACTGATAAGGTCCGGGCTCGGCAGCTTGCATATCGCCCGGGAACTAGGCGTCAGTTTCACCACTGTGCGCCGCCACCGCGAAAACATGCTGCTGAAAAACGAATGCACCACCATCCGCCAATTGATGGCCCTGTTCATCAGCGGCGAGCGGCCTCCCGGGCCGCAATAATATCAAGGAGCTTAGAAAATGCCGGAAGTCCCCTCCTTCAATAAACTGGTCATGGCCATATCCAGATCAGTCCTGGAAGCCCAGGAAAAAATCGAGGCCGCCCAGTTGGCCAACCTGATGAGCTATTTCCGGCGGAAACCGGGCCGGAAGGGTTTTTTCCCCATTGCCATGAAAGTCAACCTGCCTTCCCTGCGCCCGGAAGCTCCGGCCGGAAGCACCGATTCCTATCAGGTGCCCTATTTGTCGGTCGTGCCTTACAGTTCCCTGCGCATAAAGCAGATGGATGTTGATTTCGATGTCAGCTTCAACGCCCTTAACGTTGAAACCGACGGCGGCGACGGCGATGAAGGGCCGCCGGAGACGGCCGACGAAGCCGGCCAGCCTTCAGACAGCCTGCCCAACCTGGCCATTGATCTTGGAGGCACCCGCAAGAGCGGCTCCTTTATGGCCCATGTCCATTTGAGCCTCGAAGGCGTGGACATGCCCGACGGCGCGGCCCGCCTGATAAACGAATTGATCAAGACTAACCAGGTCTATGAAACTTCGCTGCCGCCGGAGGGCGAAGAGCCGGAGCCGGGAGGCCCAGAGGGGCCCGGGCCGAACGGCGACGAGCCGGGAGGGGGAGGGGATGAACCCCGCCGCTCCCGGCGGCGGCGAAGGTAAGGCGGCGGCCTCCTCGGATTCCCTGGAGTGAGGCCGCCGCCGCCATGACAGCGCGCGGCGGGAGCGGCCCCTTCGTGAGCCCTCCGCGATCACTTGGAGCGCGGGCTTGATAGATGTTCCGTCCGCGGACGGAACATCTGAAACATCAAGGTTAAGCGGCCGCGGCCCGTCTGGGCGGCGATAAGCGAAAACCAATATCAAACCCTAAAAATATGAGAGGTAAATATGCCTAACGAATTAGTGTCAATGGGTGATCAGTTTAAAGGTCTGCCCATGGAGGATCTCATCGGCGGCCCCCTGAACGCGGCCTGCAACGCCCAGATCAAGCTGGCCAACTCCACCGCCGATTTCATCAAAACCGTGGGCTTTCTGGCCGACAAGGACGGGAACATGGGCGATGCCCGCATGGCCAAGTTCCAGTATACCAAAATGGTGCAGAATCCCGACGGCAGCGTAACGCCCTATAACGCGGAAATCAACGTGCCGATGCTGGCCGTGGTCAAGATCCCGTGTCTGTCGGTGAAAAAAGTGGATATAACTTTCGATATGGAAGTGAAATCCTCCTTCAGCGAAAAATCTTCGCAGAAGACCTCCGGCTCTTTGAAAGCCCAGGCCAAGTTCGGGATCGGGCTCTTCAGCGGCACGGTCAACATTTCCGGCTCGATCAGCAGCCACAAGGAAAACACCCGCAGTTCCGACAACTCGGCCAAATACCATGTTCAGGTGCTGGCCGAAGACGAAGGCATCCCGGAGGGGCTCTCGCGGGTGCTGGATATGCTCCAGTCCGCCACCGAGCCCATTCTGCTCAACTCCAAGGGCGAGGCCCTGGACGGCAATGGCAAGAAACTGACCGCTCCCATACCCAACGTCTATGACAAAAAGGGCGAACCGTACAGGCTGGCCGAAAAGCCCATTGAAAGGCCGGAGAAAAAGGCCAACTCCACCGACAGCGGCGGCGGCAGCGGCGGCGGAAGCGGCGGCGGCGGCGAATAAGGCCGGTTAGAGCGGCACGGCGGCCGCGAAGCCCAGCCGGGTTCAACCGGGGCCGCCGCCCAGAGAGGGGCTGACCATTCAGCCCGGCGCCTCAATCACAGCACACGCGAGCCCGCGCCCAAGCCGCCTGCCGTTTACAGCGGGCGGAGACGGTATCGGTGTGCCCGGGAGCAAGAAAAATGAGTCAGCCCACTTTTGATTTAAGCTCAATACGTTACGTCCACCGTATGGTGGTCGGAACATCCAATCCCAACAACCCCGCCAGTGAAGAGGAAGTCAGCGTCCAGATGGAGCTTCTCAACCGCTGCCTTAACGAAGTGCCGCGCGGCTCCATTCTGGGCCTGGAGAAAAACTTCAGCCTCTTCAATCTTGGCGAGCACCAGGTGGTTTTGCAGTGGATGGTCTATCACATCGGTTTCACCCGCAAGCCCGGCTGGCTGTGAGGTGAACCATGAGCCCGGCCCGCCAGTTATCAGAAGAAGCTGAACTGCTCAACCGGTTGACGGCCCTGGTGGGCAGCGTCAACACCCGGCTTGACAGCAGGTGGCGGGCCCGGCTGGGCCATCTGGGCGGCCTTTGCGGGGCCTGGGTTTCGCCCGGCCTCAGCGGGCGCGGCGGCCCTTTCATAGCCGAATTGACCGTGACCATCGATGGCTATGAGCCGCTGAAAATGAAATCCGTCTTCAGCCGGAAAAAACCTGAACCAGACGCCCGGCCCGTTTTAAGGCTGGGGCCGCCGGGATTATGGCGGCGGCTGATGAGGCTTTACCGCCCCTGCCGCCTCACGTTTCAAATCACCAATCAACACGGCCGCCCGGTCGGCCGTCTAATCATCGCCGCCCCAAAAGAGGCGGCCGAAGGAGACAAGTTATGAAAAGGATAATCTCAGCTTTCTCAGCTTTTATGCTGACCGTTTTCTTTATGCTGGCCGCCGGCGACTATGCCATGGGTCAAAGTGCATGTGTGAAGAACACGATTGAAGCCCATAACAATAACAAGCAAGTATATGAAAAATATTTGAGTCAGCTTACAGCTATTCATATTATTTGCGGTGATGCTAATGGAGGTGGGCACAAGAAACAATTTCCAGGTACTTGGTCAATAGAGGAGATATTGGATTTTATTGTGGACACTGTCAAATACAAAAGTCATTACAGAAAGCCGCACTTAAAGTCACCGGACACAAAAGATGTGATTATGTACTATGATTCGCTTCCTGGTACATACAACAATCTGATGATTGTACTTGAAAAATATAAAGACCATATAATCACCGCGTACCCGTTCGAATCTAAGAAGAAATGAAGTACCAACCGGCTTTTAAGTAGATTAAGGAGGTATTATGCGATTGAAAAATATTATGTGCACTTTAGCACTGGCTGTTCTGATTGCGTTTCCCGGAACCGTCCTGGCTGAAAAAAAACCGGACGTCACCCACAACGACAAACCGGACGTCATTTACGACGCCGCCCCCGGAGCCGGTAAACCCGCTGGCTGGTGTTACTTGCGCAATGGCTGCAAGCAGCCCTTCATCGACGCCGACAGCCGCGCCGGTTGCATTAACAAAGGCGGGCAGAGCTGGAAAACCCCGGACGGACACTGTGAATCCGATATCGGCGGTGAATAAAACCGCGCGGACTGTAAAGTAAATCAACTATTTTGACCCAGCGGTCAAAATGTGGAACAAAGGACAGGAGTTTATTATGCCATGGAAAGTAAACGTGACGAAAAAGGCCCTGAAAGGTTTTGAGGAATTGATAGCTAACAAATCCACACAGGGGGAAGCAGAAGCTTTAACTACATTTATCAAGCGGGTTGAAGGCGGTGAAACTCCCTATGCCGCCGCCGATTGCAAAAAACTTTCGGATGGAAGCTTTGAAATATATCTGGGCAGCAAGAACAGAGCGACTTTCATTGTGGATAAAAAAAATCAAGAAATTACCGTGACACAGGTTGGCGGACATACCTGATAACGCCTCTGTCGGCGGCACAACCGGCCGCGCTCCGCACCGGACGCGGCCGATAAATACCGGAGATAAATTATGACCAATACCAAAATAACCTGGGAAGAGCTGGCCGCCGCCGCGGGCAGGCTCGGGATAGAACCCTGCGCCATGAAAGCGGTCTATGAAGTGGAATCATCGGGCGACGGCTTTCTGGCCTCCGGCCGCCCCAAGATTCTGTTCGAAGGGCACGTCTTCTGGAAGGAACTGGAAAAGCGCGGGCTGAACCCGACTCCGCTGTCGCGCACTCACCCTAATATCATTTATCAGAAATGGACCAAAATCCATTACAGCGGCAATGGCGAAAAGGAATATGACCGCTTGGGCGAAGCCCTGACCATCAATGAAGAGGCGGCCCTCTGCTCGGCCTCCTGGGGCGCTTTTCAGATAATGGGCTTCAACCACAAGGTCTGTGGATACGAAACCGTGCATGCATTTGTGGAAGCGCAGAGGCAGGGCGCGGCCGCCCAACTGGAGGCCTTTTGCGGATTCATAAAATCCAACAATCTGGTGCGCCATCTGGCGGCGAGGAACTGGGGGGCCTTCGCCAAGGGCTATAACGGGCCAGGCTATATGGAAAACAAGTATGACCTGCACCTGATGGAGGCTTACAGCCGCTGCGCGCGTGAGCACAAGGGATGAGGCCATGACCTTGTTGAGAAGGGATGGGATGATGAGTAACTACGATTATGAACTCAGCGTTCTCTTAAGCGAGGCCGCCGATGATCTGGAACAGAACCTGGATATGAAACTCACGGACACTATTCATGACTGCATTTATTACGGCCAGTATAAAATGGCCTATGAACTGATGGCGGAAAGCTGCCGGGAAGCCGGTCTTGAACCTGGTTTAAATCTTGCCGAGGCCGGGCGGAGACTCCGGCCATGAAACCGGCAGCCGGTTAAAAGGTTGCCGGAGGGGCAAATAACCGCTCACTGGATAGATGTTTAAAAAAGGCGGAGAGACGATTATCTCCGCCTTGGCTCGCTATGCAAAAAGCATACTATCTCATTCGCTCAATATCATGTATTTTAGATAAAATTTAACCCATATAATGTATAAGTAAAAAATTGACCTATAATAAGAAATGGAAAAAAGCATACTGTTCCATTCACAGATAGACGGCTTCAGCCTCTATTCCATTATAAAAACACTTTTCATAGCGTTTATGTACTATAAAAGCATACTGTTCCATTCACTAATTGAAATGGAGGCGCATATCCGCGAAATTCGCCCCAAAGAATCGTTTTAAAAAAATACCATAAATTCATACTATTATATATTGAGTACAAATACGGCCATTAAAACATCCTTCCTGCCGCATATCACCAGCACCAAGAAATTAAAAGCTTATAAATATTCATTGAATGGCATACCATTGTGTTCACAAGACCGCTATTTGGGTTATGTTGGAAAAAAGCATACTGTTTCATTCACTGATACTCCTGAAAAAAGACAGAGCCGGAACAGCATACTGTTCTGTTCACAGAAAAATCGGCAAATCAAAGAGACTGTGGAAAAAAGCATACTGTTTCATTCACTGACCAAAGCTCAACGGAATAAAAAGCCTACTGTTTCATTCGCAAAAGCATACTATTGCATTCGCAGAAGCATACTGTAACATGCGCAAAAGCGTACCATCCCGTTCACACGCCTCACTATAAGTATTTGAAATAATTACATGAAATCCGCATAAAAAACCTCAATACTTTTAAAACGTTTAAAACGTTTTAAGAAGAGGGGGCCGGCTTTTTAAGAGCCGCCCCCCTTTGTCAGAAAAAGAAGCGTGTTATCAGCCTATCAAGCTGTTCAATTATTTAACTCAACCGCATATTGGTCTGCCCTGACTAAAACGTTTAGAGAGGCTTTCAGGGCCGTCTGTGTTACTTTTAAAGAATTAGGTCTGCTGCGGATTGGCTTTTCATTCCCCCTTTTGCCTGGATCTTGCGGCGCCGGCTGCAACGGCGCCGCGGATTTCCCTGTGCCGAGAACCATCTTCTGAAGCCGGTGTATGTCAGCTATACTATTTCAACACTGTTATTGCGGCAGGATTTCCATTATGGCATTCAGTCTGCCGCCAAAAGAGCGGGATTGTAATAGCGGCAATTGGCGCCACGACGTCTCATATAATGAACTGACCCCGGAAGTGGACGATCAGTGGCGACTGGAATATCACAATCGGGCCTGGAGCTTCAATTGGGGCAGGCAAGTGAGCCTGGAACCGGAGGCCAGGCCTGGAGCTCATTGGACTACACGGGGCTCCAAAACCGCGCCGTCTGACGGCTGAATATAAATTTACCATTTTACGCACTGAAAATTATACTAAGGAGAGCGGGCTTGACGATAAATTAGGTTTTTAGATAATGTGGCTGTTATTACTTGTGCTTTTGGATAAATACCCTTAAAATCATTCCAATCGGACTGACAGGGATAAAATACCGCGGCAAGATAATTGTTGAAGGCTTATGATATCCGTCCGCGTAATGTTGTTTAGAAGTCATTTCATAAATATCTTTTTGCTCCCTGGCGTCGTTGCTCAGCCTTTTTAATGCTCGAAATATGTCGTATATTCCTGCGCTTAAAAAGCCTTCGCGCCTAGCCAGGAAACAAAAATCTTATTTATGAAATGACTTCTAGCAGTTATGTTAATTATTGATATAGACATATAATTATAAACCCACATAATCATTTTATGATTTTATAATTATATGGGGAGTTTTCTGATGCTCCATTGGGCGAAAAGCACGAAAATACAGCAAAACGCCGGGCCATTGTGGTCATGGATACTGGTTGGCCTTCTTGGGGCGGCCATAGGATGGTGTTTGGCGGGACAGACTATTATCAAGGCGGGCGGGTTTGAGCCGGGAGCCTGGCCGGAAGCCTGGCGTTATGCTGATACCGGTCTTCCGATGATATCGTCGGCTGATGGTTTTTACTTTATGGAGCAGGCCAACAGGCTGCTGGAAGGCGGCGTTGGCCGGGCAGATAATTTTTCAAGATTTACGGCCGCATTGGCAAGAATATCATCACAACCAGTCGAAATAGTTGCCTTTTATACCTCACTACTGTTTCATCTGGCACTGGGCCTTTTGGCTGTGGCCTGGGGGCGGTTGTTAAATGGCGGCCGCTTTTCAACCTTTCTGGCCTGTGTTGCGGCGGGCCTGATGCCCGCGTGGCTGGAGCGTGCCGGGCCGAGCCGTTTTGATACGGATTTGCCGATACTTTTGTTCTGGCAGGTCGGTTTGTTTTTTTTGGTAAAAGCGTCTTTGTGCTTAAAAAAGGGCAGTCCAGGTGTCGTGAACCTGGTTTTGGCTCTTCTCTCGTTTATTATTATGGGCTGGTTTTGGAAAAGCGGGCTGGGCTTTGCGGCCGGCTCTCTTCTGGTCTGGGCCTTTCTATTCACGCCATATCGGTTTTTCAGCTTTAAAGCACGTCTGGCTACCGGAGCGGTTTTGCTTGCTTGGCTGTCCGCATTGGTTATATTGCCGCCGGAACAAGCGCCGGCTCCGACCTCTTTACTGATTTGGATAAGTGATCATTTCACTTTGGCTTTTGGTGGACGCGCTGAACTGTTTTATAGCTCCATAAAAGAACTTTATCCCCTCAGCTTTGCCGAACTGATGGAAAAGACCGGCGGCAGTCTGTGGGGCGGATTGGCGTTTATGGCGGCCGCTGCGTTGGCGGTATGGAAACTTCCTCCGCTGCGCCTGCCGGTGCTGCTTGGGTTTATTTGTATTTTTGCCGGACTGAGGTCTAATCGTCTGGTTTATCTCGGGCTGTTCCCTTTGGCCTTGTCGGCCGGTTTTCTGCCGGCCGTTCTTTCAAATCTGATTGCCGGGCGCTCAATAGCCAGACGGCTGTATTGGGCGGCTGGTGCGGGCCTATGGGCCGTCATGATGTATAGCTGCGTAGTGTGGGGCGCCTCCCGTGATCTGGACATCCGCTGGGAAGGAGCACACGATCGTCTGGTGGAAGAGCTTAGGCAAGAGACCGGAGCGGAGACTGCCGGTCTTTGGAACTGGTGGGACGACGGTTATTTTCTGGCTGCGCGAACCAAGGGCATGAAGCCGCTGTTTGATGGCGGTAACCAGACTCACACAATGGCCTACATAGCCGCTCACCCTTTTATGATGGATGACCGGCGCGCGGCGGCTCGCTGGATGCGCTTCTTCGCCATAAGAGGGGAAGCCGGGCTGGAACCGTTGAGAAGAGTGTGGGGGCGGAACGAGGCTTGGGATAAACTTGAGACAGTTCTAAAAGTGGAAAGCCCGGAAGAGGCGGCTGAATACTTGGCTGAAATTCCTGGTGGAGTGGATTGGGTTTTTCCGCCGGGCCGGGTCTATTGGTATATGCCCGGGTATTTTGTCAAAATATCCAATTGGTGGATAGCGCTGGGCCTGTCAAGAGAGCCTGATAAAAATCTGGTCAAGCCTCATATAGAGAAGATAGAGCGCGACAAGTTTTTTTATGACGCAGAAAAGAAGTCTCTTACCATAACCCAGGATCTATGGGACCGGGGCTATAAAAATTTCGGGATGGTGTTTAACACCGGAGTCAGCCCGCTGTCGCCGCCCTGGCCTTCAGGCGGATCTCCATATATAATATTTTCCGACAATAACCATCGCAATGCCTACATAACCGATGAACTGGGCATTAGAAGCCTGCCGCTGTATATGCTGGTCCCCGGCGGTCAGACCCCGCCGAATTTCAGGCCTTTGGCCGTGGATTACGATTGGGGCGGGGTTTGGGAAATTCTGCCGTGAGCGCGGAGCTTGGAAAAACCCTTTTGGCGCGCCCGATAAATTCGGGAAAGCCATTTTTATCAGACTGCCCGACCTACGATGGGCGTTTAAACGAGCGGCATATATAAGCGCAGCCGCACCAGATTTAGAGCTTGTTCGTAAATAGAAGTCATTTCATAAATAAGATTTTTGGTTCCTGGCTAGGCGCGAAGACTTTTTAAGCGGAGGAATATACGACATATTTCGAGCATTAAAAAGGCTCCCGCAACGACGCAGGGAGCAAAAAGATATTTATGAAATGACTTCTAGTGATTTTGCCCTTTGGCGTTGTTGCTCCTGGTTTTTTAATGCTCGAAATATTACTATATTACTCCGCTTAAAAAACACTCGCGCCTAGCCAGAGAACAGAATCCCTTATTTACGAACAAGCTCTTAATTTATGTTCGGCGGGCTCAAGGACTGGCGCGGAATCGCCGTGCGTTATGATCACCGCGCCCACACTTTCTTGGTATTGCCTTTTCTTTAATTGACGGATATTGATTTTATACCCATGGCCAGTTTGCGGGTATCCCCGCTCAATTCAAGGTCTATTGGCGCGGTCGCATCTGGAAAGTAAAAATCAATTTTTATCAGTTCCGCGAATGATTCCGCCTTGTAAACGGAGTCAGGAATATTTATTTCAAACACATTTTCGGCCGTTGTCGTGAATGTGAAAGTATGTTCGCCATTTATAGTTATATAAATGTTCTGGCTGGGATGGGCCGGTCCGACAAACGATATTGCTTCAATCACAATTTTTTCAGGCCGGCCGCCTTTCAACGGCAGGATGATGCTTGCTTTTTCTCCGTCCGACCAGGTTCCCCATGATTCAGGGGAAGACCAGCCGGATATCAGATATGGCAGCCCCAGGCCTTGTTTATTTGTCGGCATATACTTATTGGCCGAAACTGGAGGCAATATGGCGTCAAATTTTACTTCAATGCCGGCGGGTTGGCCGAGTTGCCGCCAGTTGGGGGCTATTACAAAAAAACCGTCTATTTCAGCAAATAAGTCTGTTGTTGAATTAAGGTTGAGCAAAGCCTTGGGATTACAAGCTTCATTCACTATATGAAGAGAATCTTCATCAAACCGTCCGGTGTCGAACCAGACCTGCCATTGCCCCATCCAGGCTTTATGGGCCGAGGAATTAACACGGGCCAGATAGGCGGAATCAGTGGCCATTCTGTGAGTTGCGGCATATGCGGCTATTTCTTTGCTGGGTCGCCCTCCGCAAACATTGCGCACCTTGGCGTATTTTTGCGCCGCCAGTTCCCAAAAGGGATCTTTGAATGGCGTATTCCATGCCGAACCGGGGTCAATCATCATATTGTTCCTGATACGACCCCAAACCGCATGAGTATCGGCCGTTTGAATGAAAATAGCCAATGCTAGAAGCGGTATGGCCGCGCGTTTTTCATAGCCCCGCGCAACGAGGTATATAGCTGAAAGAACCAGCAGATAAAATGCCGGCCAGAACATCCGGCCGGAACTACGAAAGATACCGGCCTGTTTAATAATTATATCCGGTAATGTAAAGTTGAGCTGAGCTTTGCCAAGGTTTATATTATTGGTCACGGCAAAGGCGGTGATAAAAACCATTAAGATTATTAATGGATAATTATTTTTTACTTTATGCATTATCTTGCGGGTGCATTCGAAAAATACAGGCAAAGCACAGGCCCAAAGGAATATTACGCCCAGCCCCAGATAATTGAAGCCTTCATAGTTTCCGCCGTTTTCAGGAATGTCCTTTATAACATAAGACCATCCGCTTGGATCGATCAGGGATAAGATATTCATGGCGTAAAGGCCATATCCTCCAGAAGCAGCACTATCTCCAATGGTAAAATAACCGGCTTGCCAACAGAAAAATCCAGTGGTTAAAATGATCAATACCAATTCAAGGCCAGCCTCTTTGGCGGACATATTGTTATTGATTTTCTTTGTGATAAGATCTGTTATCCATATTGCCGCATTTATCGCCAACAGATAAGCGTGGACCAGGGCCGTCGCGCCTAAAATTGTAATCCAGGCCAGCTTTCTTCGTTCTGATCCGGGTTTGAAATACATATATAACGAAGCCATAATCAGAAAATGGCTGGTTAGGCTCAGATGTCCTTGAAGACGCCATATCATCGGCGGGGAGAAGACCAGAAGTAAAGTGCCTAAAAAACGGATGGCCGAGTTTTCGGTGATTAAAGATAATATTTTCCACGAGAAAAAAGCCTGCAGTATGAAACAGAGCAAAAGCCAGATCCCTAAATACTGGAAAGGCTCCGGCAGCAAGGGTGAAAAAGGTTTAAATATAAAAGCCATCAAGGGAATGGAATCACTGAAAATAATGGAGTTGCTGATTTCAAGCCCATAATTCGGATTTAGCCCGATAGGGAAAGACCAGCTCGAATATCGAAAAAAGCTCCATCCCAGATAATGGGTCCAGGGATCCCCGCCATTAAGCCAGGCTATATTCTTGGGGTTTAATATCCGGGGGCCAACCACTAAAAAAAAACTTGCCGCACCAATTATAAGCGGGCAGAGTAAACTGAGAATATCTTTATTGTATTTAAATTTTTTCATAGCGAATCTTTCTCCGGCGCTTTATATCTGAATCCCCAAAAACGGCTGAAGATGAAAGTTATCACAGGAACAGCCGATGCCGATATGATGGTGGAAACAAGAGGCGACAGGCGGCCGGAATTTAGAATGGCGGTTAAAATTAGTGTATTGACAATAAAGGCGCTGACTGAAATTAATAAAAATCTGCGCATGGCTTTTTTGGGGTTGCCGGGCGATTGAAATGTCCAGATATAGTTTCCAGTGAAGGATATTCCAAAAGCACTGCAGAAGGCTATGGCATTGGCTGATAGGGCCGGCAGCAAGGTGTTGGACAGCAGAAAGAAAACAACCAGCATGTGAACCATCGTCGCGGTTATTCCGACCAGGCTGAATCGGGAGGCGATAATAGCTTCATTTAAAATTCTTTTTATAATTTTATGATCAAACATACTGAGCCAGGCAGAATGCTGTAAGGCCGGCCAGGCGGTTATGTTTCATTATGCCGGCTTCCGCCCGCGACAGCGCGGCGAGCGAGCCGTTGATGAGGGGATGATGCATCTTCAGCTGTGATCGCGGCGGCTGTCTTTTATCGCCGAACAGTTTTCCCATCATCCTTATGGAGGCCGCAAGCGGAAAGACGGCCCCGAAATAATACGCGCCGCTTTTTAAGGTCAAGCCGGCCCGTTCAGTGACTTTCTCAATTTCATTCAGCGTATACCTGCGCTTATGTTCCAGAAAAACATCATGCCCGCTCCATAAAAAATTGAAGGCCGGCACTGAAATCAGGAAAAAAGCGCCCTTGGGCACTTTGGCGGCATAATCTTTTAATAAAGCCACATCATCGTCAACATGCTCCAGGACATCCATGAGCAGGACCACTTCGGCTTTTACTGAATCAACTGACTTCCTGAAATGGATAGGGTTGCCGTCGGCCATTTCGTCAAAATCTTTTTCATAACTGATATCGACGCACCAGGCTTCTTTGGCCCTCGATTCATACAGCAGATATTTTGAAAAAAAACCTGAACCGGCGCCTATATCCAGAATAGTCTTACCGTTTACGGGACCCAGAAGCTCGGTCATGGCCCTGGCCTTTGAACGGTAATACCAGTGATTGGAAATACCTTGCCCTAAAATATCAGTTTCTTTAAGATCCATTTTTTCCCGAACGTTCATATGTGCGCCGAACCAGATATATCGGACGCCGCTTAGATTCAATATAGGTTCTGCCCAGATATTCTCCAATAACCCCGATGCCGACCAGCTGAAGCCCACCGAGAAAAGATACCAATATAATAATCGATGCATATCCGGGAACGTCAACTCCGTAAAGCAAGACCTTGATGACGACAAACATGGCAAAAGCGAATGAGACCAGGGATACGCCCAGACCAATATAAGTCCATATCCGAAGCAGACTGGTGGAAAAGCTTGTTATGCCTTCAAGCGCGAAATTCCACAGTTTCCAGCCATTGAATTTGGATTGGCCGGCTGATCTTTCAGGTCTGGTGTAATCAACATAAGCGGTGCGGAACCCGACCCAGGCGAACAGTCCCTTCATGAACCGGCGTGATTCCGGAAGCTGCTGGAACGTTTCCACAACGCAGCGGTCCATCAAACGAAAATCTCCGACATTTTTGGGAAGTTTGGGATGCGCCATAATATTATGTACATTATAAAACCAGTTGGCGGAAACGCGTTTGGCCCAGGAATCGGAATCTCTGTTTGTTCGCCTTCCCACAACGACCTCATAGCCTTCTTTCCACTTGGCCGCCATTTCCAGAATAAGTTCCGGGGGATCCTGCAGGTCGACATCAATGGGAATAACCGCGTCGCCTTTGGCTGCGTCCAGCCCGGCTGTAAGCGCCGCTTCTTTACCGAAGTTGCGGCTAAGATCGATAATTTTTACACGTGAATCGTTTTCTTGTATTGCTAAAAGAGAGCCCAGGGTCTCGTCCGTGCTTCCGTCATTGATAAAAATCAGCTCAATTTCAATAAAAGGGTCAGCCTCAAAGACTTTGGTCACTTTGTCAATAAATAGCCCAACAGCGTCAGCCTCGTTGAAAACAGGAATTATCAGCGACAGGCAAGTCTTTTTATTTTCAGAGAATTGCATGACAACTCAGCCTTTTATTAAAGGTTCAGCCAAATTATTAGGGGTAAAAACACTCTGGAACAACAGAGCTTGGCATACATCGCATTTCCGGCTCAGCCTGTGATTTAGCTGAAATCTATATATTACAAATATTTAAAAAATTATGTGTATTACCATATTCCTGGAAGGTGTTGTTTTACGCTCGTTGAGAGATTACTCCAAAGCCATACTTTCAGTCAATATAAATATGCACTAAAAGTGTCGGATATTGAATACTGTAAGTATATATTTATTAATAAATAAGAGACCTTAAGATGGTTTCTTTATGATTTTTCATGTATTACAATTAAGCAAAGAGAGAATATATGGAAAGCATTGACGAAGTTTTTAGAATATCTTTAAAAATCTGCCTTAAACCTTGGGGCGCCAAAAGTCGATTGGCCCGTGATGCCGGAATTTCTTCTTCTTATGTCTGGAAGTTGTTAAATGGAAGCAAATACGGCACCGATGAGACCCGACGTAAAATAGCCGCCGCTCTAGGTTTTCCCGGAGCGCAGTATGAAAAATTTCTGGATCTGGGGCGCTATGAACTCGGGTTGCTGAATGAAAGGATGTTTGAGTCAACCCACTCTGAGGCTGATAAATGGAAAAAAAAATACTACGCTAAGGTCGAGGAGTTCCAAGCCGCCACCACGGCACTTTTAAAGGCTTTGGCTGATGCCCAGGATAGAATAACCAGTCTTGAAGAAAAGGGGAGGGGCGGCTCTGGATCAGAAAGTTACACTTCAAGAAAAAAATTTACGCCTTAAACCTTTCCACTGGCTTGCTCCATATATGCACCGCGTGTCGGAAAATCTTCCGCGCGTTTGTGCCGGCTGATTTGTAATCCCGTCCATATTGGCCCCCCATACTACAAAGTCATCTTTTACCGGCGCACGATCAACATGCCTTCAACAAGCGATCGTCAGTGCGAACCGGTGTACATAAAACGATCTTTTACCGGAGTGCGGTCAACATGCCGTCAACAGGCGGCAGGTAGTTCGTGTCAGTGTTCATAAAACGATCATTTCTTATATCCTTCGGTTTGTATGAAGATGCTTGCATCAAATACGGCCCTCGGATATATTTAGGTGCCAGTCAATAATACTGACAGCTTCCGTGATATGAGGTATACTTCAAAAATTAAGAAATTTCGATATATGCAGTCGCAATTTTTTTAGCTTTGGCATGTTTTATTTCTGGTGTTTATTATAATACCCTATGCAGTGAGGACTATTTATTGTCAGAGACCAACGCCGAGCCCCAGGAGCACGGGCCGGAGATAGCCGCTAACAAGGTGGCTGTTATTATTCCGGCCCGTGACGAGGTTCTTACCATAGCCGACATTGTTGCCCGCACCAGGGCTTATGGTTATCATGTTCTGGTTGTTGACGATGCCAGCGGCGACGGCACGGCTATGGCCGCTTACAAGGCCGGGGCTGAGGTGCTGGTTCTTAAGGTTCAGCGCGGCAATCTTCGGGCTATCCAGGCCGGAATGGGCTGGATGCTGGAGCATCGGCGGCTGAAGCCGCAATGGCTGGTGACCATTGACGCCGACGGGCAGCACGCGCCTGAAGATATCGCCGGCCTTCTGGACTTGGCCGGCCGTAAACCTGATACGGTCGTTATCGGTTCCTGTCCTGAACGTTCAAGCTGGATGCGTCAGATGGTCTGGGCTTTCTTCCGTCGTCTGTCGGGCCTTAAGGTTCATGATATGACTTCAGGGTTCAAGGCTTATTCCATACGGGCCGCTTCAGTTATGTGCGGAACCAGGGCTTATGGGCTGGCCTATCAGGATGTGCCCACACTTCTTTTGCTGAAAAGGGAGGGTTTCAATATTGAAGAAACCGCCGTCAGCATGGTTCCGCGTCGTGCGGGCATAAGCCGGGTCTTCTCATCCTGGGGAAAGGTTGCCTTATATATGAGCAATGTCACCTGGCAGTGTTTCATGCACAGGCTGAAGGTGCTGGCTGGAATCAAATGAATATCGTTCATGTGGCCAAGTTTTTTCCCCCTGAACGCGGAGGAATGGAAAGTTTCGTCCACGATCTGGCCGAAGGCCAGGCCGCGGCGGGGCATAATGTACTGGTGCTGGCCCACGCGGAAACGGTTCCGGCCGATACGGTCGAATACCGACCCCGTCTGACGGTCAAGCGTTGCCGGGTCGTGTTCAGGGGGGGGCGCGGATACGCCCCGGTGGCTCCGGCCCTGCTTTGGGAGATTTTGAGGGGTTTCAGAAGGTTTGGACCGGATATCATACACCTGCATTGCCCGAACGTGGCCGAGGCGCCTGTGGCTGTTTTTCCGCCTTCGGCCCCATTGGTCATACAATGGCAGTCTGATGTCGTCTTTCCTGAAGAATTTGCGCCGCCGGCCTGGCAGAAGGCTGTCTGGCGAAAAATTGAAAGGGCGCTTCTGAGCCGGGCCGCGCTGGTGGCGGTTGCCTCTCCTGATTATCTTCAAGCCAGTGAGCCGCTTTCACATTTCAGGGATAAATGCCGGATAGTGCCGCTGTTCAGGCCGGCCGAGGCGGAGCCGCGAAAACCGGGGCCGGCTGCCAGGTGGCTTATGGGGCGGCCGAAGGGCCGCCGGGTGCTGTCGGTAGGCCGTCTTTCTCATTACAAAGGTTATCCCGTGCTGCTTGAGGCGGCGGCCATGGCGGAGGATTTATCGGTTTGTATAATCGGTGAAGGTGAGGAGCGTGAACGCCTTGAGCTGATGATCAAACGTCTTGGGCTTTCAGGGCGCGTGCTGCTGGCCGGGGCGGTTGATGACGGCGACCGGGAGGCGGCTCTTTCAGAGGCCGACCTGTTCTGTCTGCCTTCCATTGATCGCAGTGAAGCTTTTGGCATCAGTCTTTTGGAGGCCATGAGAGCGGGGCTGCCGTGCGTGGCCACACGCCTGTCCGGCAGCGGAGTCCCTTTTGTCGTCAGTCACGGCCAGACCGGCCTTTTGGCGGCGCCGCATGACGCCGGCTCCCTTGCCGCCGCCCTGACCGCCGTTTTGGATGATCCTTCGGCCTCTAACGAGTTCGGGGTGGCCGGCAGGAAACGTTTTCTGGAAAAATTCGTTCCGGAAAAGGTTCTGTCTGATGTTGATTCACTATATAATGAAGCGCTGGCCGGCCGGCCAGTCGGGAGATTCAGATGAATGTCAGAAAAATTCTCTGCGCCTGGGACGCGCTTATATTTCATGCGGCCTGCTCTTTCAGGGCCGAACTTTCGCGGTATTATCTGCATTTTGTCTGGTGGCTTTTAGATCCGATTCTGACCCTTGCCACCCTGTATGTGGTGTTCGGGATATTTCTGGCCTCACCCCAGCCGAATTTTACGCTTTTTCTGCTCACTGGAATAGTGGTCTGGCAATGGTTCGCCAACACCGTCACCAATGCCACCAACAGCATATTCGGTTCCATGCGCATGTTTCAACAGTTCAAAGTATATCCGGTGCATTTTCCGCTCTGTGTTTTTCTTCAGGATCTGACCAAATATGTGCCGGTACTGATGGTATTTTTTCTGTGTGTCGCTATTTTCGGGCCGGTACCGGTTTCCCCGGTCTGGCTTGGCATAATTCCGGTTATGGCCGTGGAAGGTCTGTGCGTTCTCGGTTTTTCCATCATGGTTGCCTCCCTGGTCCCTTTTTTACCGGACTTGGCCAAGGCCGTGCCGATCGTCATAAATATGCTGTTTTTCGCCAGCGGCATTTTTTATGATATTCAGACGGCCATCCTCCCCAAACATCAGGCCATTATTTATGCCAACCCCAACGCTGTCTGCATAACCGCCATGCGTGACATCCTCATCAATGGCCGCCAGCCCGATTGGGTCATGCTGGGAACCGCCGCTGCCATCGGTCTGGGCGCTTTGATTCTGGGGCTGATCATGGTCACCAAATTCAGAAGAGTTTATCCGAGGCTTATATCACAATGACCATATTTAAAATAACATGCCAGGAAGTGGGGTGTCGCTACACCATCAGGCAGGGCCATCTGTTCAGCGGTCATCACGATGCGCTGCGTGATGTGACATTCAACCTGACCGACGGAGAGCGGCTGGGCATCATAGGGATGAACGGAGCCGGCAAATCCACGCTTCTGCGCCTTTTGGCCGGAGTTCTGCACCCTACCTCCGGACGGATAATTCGCGAAGGCAACCCGAATTGTTCGCTCCTGAGCCTCAGCAACCAGTGGTACCCCGACCTTAGCGGGCGCGACAACGCCATCCTGGCCTGTCTTCTGGCCGGCATGCGGCGCAGCGCGGCCGAAGCCAGGGTGGAGACTATGCGGGAATTTTCCGAACTGGGCCGCTGGATGGATTTACCGGTGCGCACCTATTCAACAGGTATGGCTCTGCGTCTGGCCCTGGCCGCCGCTCTTCAGGTTCAGCCCGACGTGCTTTTGCTGGATGAAACTCTGGGAGTGGGAGATGCCGTGTTCCAGCAGAAGGCCGCGGCGGCTATTATGGACACAGTGGAAAGAGCCAGAAGCCTGGTTCTGGTTTCGCATGACATAAATTCCATTATCTCGCTGTGTGACAGAATACTGTGGCTGGAGGACGGAAGGGTCAGAGCGGACGGCCCAACTGAGGAAATTGCGGCTTCCTATGCGGCCTGGGTGGCGGCCGACCGGGAAGTTAGGGCTGTTTTCAGTGAAATGGACGGGGCCTGATGCTCCGGACCATTCTGAACATAGAGCCGGTAATCTACCCTCTCACCGGCATCGGCCGCTACACCTATGAGCTGGCCCGCGCCCTCATGGAGCATGAGGATATGGAGGAGTTGATTATGTGGCGGGGATTCGGACGGGTCCCGGTGCTGCCTTCGCTGGAATCCATCACCGTATCGCCGGAATCGGCCGCCTCCAGGGCCGGGTTTGTGGAAAAAGCCATCGCCGCCGCCCGACGCAGGGCAGTTAAAAATCATCTGGCTGTGCGCACCGTTCTGGGGTTGAAAAAGATGCTGGGGGCTGTAAGCTCCGCTCGTTTCAAAGGGGCTGTTTACCACGGCCCCAACTTCTGCCTTCCCCTGCATGACGGCCCTAAAGTGGTGACTTTCCATGATCTCTCTGTTCTGGTGGTCCCGCAGTATCATCCCGACAGCCGGGTCAGGGCTATGGAACCGGTTCTGAAGGAAGCCGCCGGGCGGACTGATCTGATAATAACCATCTCTGAATACGGTCGGCGAGAGGTTATCGATGTTCTGGGGTTTCCGCCGGAAAAGGTGCTGACGACACACCTGGCCGCGTCTGATTCGTTTCAGCCGCTTGATGATGAAATTCTGGCGCCGTCGCTGAAACCGCTTGGCTTACGGCCCGGGGGCTACACCCTCTTTACCGGGACGCTGGAGCCGCGCAAAAACATTGAAGTGCTGCTGAAGGCCTATGAAGGTTTGCCTGACCGGCTGCGCCGACGTTTTCCCCTGGTGGTGGCCGGGCATGAGGGCTGGAAAAGTGAAGAACTCCACCAACGCCTGGATAAGCTTTCCGGTTGCGGCTGGCTGATAAAGGCGGGCTATATTGACTCGTCGGTGCTTCCGCGTCTTATGGCCGGGGCGGCGATATTTCTTTTCCCCTCCATGTATGAAGGTTTCGGGCTTCCTCCGCTGGAGGCCATGCAATGCGGCGTACCCACTATAGTTTCCGACCGCGCTTCGCTCCCGGAAGTGGTCGGTCAGGCCGCACCCTGCCTTCCTCCGCTCGATGCGGACATGTGGCGCGAATGGATAATGCGTGTTCTGGAAGACCAGGCTCTGGCGCGGCGAATGTCGGATGACGGGCTGGCCCGGGCCGCCGAGTTTTCGTGGCGGCGCTGCGCTGACAGGACCGTGGCCGCCTACCGGCTGGCCGCCGGGCTGTGAACAGGCCTGAAAGGAGTGAGAAGGTGAAGCTGGATTGCTTTAAAGCCTATGATGTCAGAGGGCGTCTCGGAGAAGGGCTCAATGGTGAAATAGCCTGGAGAATAGGGCGGGCCTATGGCGAGGTCCTGGGCCCGAAAACCGTGGCTGTTGGCGGCGACGCCCGCCTTTCCAGCCCTGAACTCAAAGCCGCGGTGGCCGAAGGTTTGGCTGAGAGCGGGGCGGAAGTTCTGGATCTTGGCCTCACCGGTACCGAGGAGATCTATCACGCCGTGTTCAGTCAGTCGCTGGATGGGGGAATAGAAGTGACCGGCAGCCACAATCCGGCTGACGAGAACGGCTTGAAAATGGTCAAAAGCCAGTCGCGGCCCATCAGCGGCGACAGCGGGCTGAACGATATCAAGCTCTTGGCCGAATCAGGCCGGTTCAGCCGCTCCGCTTCCGGCGGCCAGGTGCGTCCGGCTTCTTTCAAAGAAGAATATGTGGAACACCTGCTTGGATATGCGGCGCCTGATAAACTGCCGCCCCTGCGCATCGTGGCCAACCCCGGCAATGGCGCGGCCGGTCCGGTGATGTTGCTGCTGGAGCGGCGGTTAAAGGATTTGGGCGCGCCACTGGAATTCGTTTATGTGGACAGCGAGCCGGACGGCTCTTTCCCCAACGGTCTGCCAAATCCGCTGTTGCCGGAAAAAAGGGAGAGAACCGCATCGGCCGTCCGTGAAAACAGGGCTGATCTGGGCTTGGCCTGGGACGGAGATTTTGACCGCTGTTTCTTTTTTGATGAACATGGGAACTTTATTGAGGGCTACTATCTGGTTGGTCTTCTGGCCGCCTCTTTTCTAGCCGGACATCCGGGCGCCTCGATAATCCACGATCCCCGTCTTATTTGGAATACGGTGGATATCGTTGAAAAGGCCGGTGGCCGTGCGGTGGTCTCCAAGACCGGGCATGCTTTCATTAAAGAGCGCATGCGGCTGGAAAAGGCTGTCTATGGCGGAGAGATGAGCGCTCACCATTATTTTTCCAAATTTTCCTTTTGTGACAGCGGCATGATCCCCTGGCTTCTGGTGATGGAAGTGATGGGGCGGGAAAATGCCTCACTGGGAGAACTGGTGAGCGGCCGTCAGGCCCTGTTTCCCTGCAGCGGCGAAATAAACTACAAAGTGGCCGACCAAGCCGGGCTTTTATCCGAAGTGGAATCCGTTTATTGCAAAAAAGCCGGTCGCGTCGATTATATTGACGGTTTTAGCGCCGAGATGCCGGACTGGCGTTTCAATATACGCACTTCCAATACCGAGCCGCTGGTCCGCCTTAACCTTGAAACACGCGGGCAAAAAGATATGGTGGCCGATAAGGTCTCAGAGCTGGAAAAGATAATTACACCTTATTTAGTTGGAATTTGACCTGTCGTTTTTGAAAATGCTGACGGCTGATCCGGCTGTAGTGAAAGGATTGCCCACTAATGTTTTTGGACAGGAAAGTTGTCAGAGAAGATATCCTGGCCGCCTATGAGCTTATTTTGGGGAGGCAGGCGCAAGCGGAGGATGAAGCTATCTTTAGCGGCTGGGTCGGTGAGATGTCTTTGCGCGATCTGCGCGATGGTTTTCTGAGAAGTGATGAATTTATCAGTATTTATTCCCGGCTGGCCGGCGCGGAGATAAGACAGGCCCTTCGGTGCCGTATGCTGGGTGATGATATGTATGAGCCGCCGCAGGTCCAGTGGCGGGCGTCTGAAGAGCAATTGGAAAAACTTCTGAAACACTCGGAAGAAGTCTGGAGTTCCTATGGTGAAGATGAGGCATATTGGTCGGTTCGCACCTTGCCTCAATATGCCGGACGAAATCTAACCAAGGAAATTCTGGATGAGTTTTATTTCTCCGGTGAGATGAGCGTTAAAAAACTGGAGCTGGCGTTACGCAGGTGTAACGAATGGGAAAATGTGCAACAGAAACGATGTCTTGATTTCGGCTGCGGAGTCGGGCGGATGACTGTGCATCTGTCCAGGATTTTCAGCACAGTCACCGGGATGGATATTTCGCGGGGACATCTGAAGCTGGCCGCTGAAATCATGCGGAAATCGCAGATAAGCAATGTGGAGTTGCGCAAAGTATCAAAACTCGAAGACCTTAAAACATCCGGCAGCTTTGATCTGATATACAGCCTGATCGTTCTGCAACACAACCCCCCGCCGGTCATAGCCAGGGTTATAGACACATTTTTTAAAATTCTGAATCCCGGTGGAGTGGCCGTTTTTCAGGTGCCTGTCAGACAAAGCAATTATACGTTTGTGATTGACGACTATCTGGAACGGATGAATGAAATAAATGAGATGGAAATGCATATCATCCCGCAGAATGCCATTTTTGAAATAGCCGGACAAAACAATTGTTTCGTCTGCGAAGTGCAGGGTGACACACTAACCGAGGCAGCTACTATGGCTTCTTATACCTTTGTTTTTAAGAAAGGCTGAATGGGGGATGAAGATACATTGACGCCAATGCCCGCGTAATTATAAGCCGGAGCGGTATGTTGACGGTCTGAATGCGGAAGCGTATAATTGGCGTTTCAAAATATCCGCTCCTCCAACGCAGAGCCGCCGGCTGACTTGAATCTGAGACCACAGGGCCCCAAAAACAATGGCAGGCAAGGTTTTAGAGCGGGAAATTCGGGCCGGTCTTATCTGGCCGGTTTAAAAAGTCCAACGATTATATTTCAGATACATAATTCAAGGCCGCGCTTTTAAACGCGGCGGTATTTTAACCGGAACCGCTTTATTTGCATCGGCCGCTGTAGCGGAATATGAAGACGTATTAAGGGAGCAGCACTATGCGCCGGATATCTCAACCTTCTTACATAGCCATAGCGGCGCTGCTTTGGGGGCTTTTTATAACATTTTATCAAACCATGCGGACCGGCTTCAGCATGTTGCCCGGCGACAATGGCGATGGAAGGTTTAATCATTATATCCTGGAACATGGCTGGCAATGGATAAGCGGCAATCCCCTGCATTCGGAATTCTGGAACGCGCCGTTTTTTTATCCGACAGAAAACGTTATGGCCTATTCCGACATACTTCTGGGAACAGCGCCCATATACTGGTTCAATCGTCTTGTCGGTTTTAATGTTTTTTCGTCTTTCCAGCTCTGGCTGGCAGCTTTGTGCATACTGAATTTTTCGTCTTTTTACCTGCTCTTGCGCAGGATATTCAATTTTTCGCAAATACCCTCGGCTTCGGGCGCCTTTCTGTTCGCTTTCTGTGCGCCGCGGATCTTCAAGTTCGGTCATATACAGATGGCCGCGGCCTTTTTTTCTGTTTTTTTCATCTACTTTATCTGTAAATTTTACCAGTCTCATAAAGACGGCAGCGGAAACGCGCCGGTGTTCTTATCCGCGGCCGCGGCCTGTCTGGTGCTGCAGTTGTATGCCGGCTTTTATCTGGGCTGGTTCCTTGTTTTCGGGGTTTCAGTTTTTTTTCCTGTCACTGTTCTGTTCCCGGGTTCCAGAAAAGTGGTGTTTGACGTCATACGCCTCCGGTATCCATCTTTGCTGATCTGCGCCATACTTTCAGCCGCGGCTTTATATCCGATGGCCTCTCATTATCTGGAGGCGCAGGGCGCCGTGGGGAGCAGATCGTTCGGCGAGGTGGCCAGTATGATGCCCCGGCTCGAGAGCTGGTTCAATGGTCCTTCTTTTATATACAGGCGTCTGCGGGATTTCAGCCTGCCGATGAGCCATGAACATTTAATCGGCATCGGTTTTTTCTCCCTGATAACTTGCATTGTCGGGCTTTATTTCACATTTAAGCGTAATATCTGGGGCAAATGCCTGGTTGTCACGGCCTTCATAGTCTTTTTTTTACCGCTGTGGATTATGAACGGCGTTATCTGGAGAGTAATCTGGGAGATCTATCCCGGCGCTTCAGCCATCCGGGCCCTGGTTCGCATTTTTTACTTTCTGCTAATCGCCCTGTCCATCGGTTTTGCCGCGGCTTCCCAACGCCGGGGCTTTTTAGGGCAGTGCTTTCTGGCCGCTGTTTTGATTGCTGAATCTTTTATGTGGGGTATTTTCGTCTATGACCGGGACAGAGCCCAGACCCTGGTTGCGGAAATAGCGGAGCACGCTGAAAAGTTTGACGGCCCGTTTCTGCTCCTGTCAGGCGCGCCAGACCTTGAATCGGCCAACTATATGAACGGACTGGATGCCATGTGGGCCTCTCTGATGGCCGACCGTCCGACAATAAACGGATATTCCGGCTGGGCTCCGCGCGACTATAGGGATATTAATGAAATTTCATTTGACAGCCCCATTGACTCCGCCGGTTATCTGGATTCCATAAATGGCCAGATCTTGATTATTCAGAACAGCGGCGGAGTGATAAGAAGCCGGACATGGGAGCCGGCCCAGCTCCCTGCCGATCTGGATAAATCATATGAAGAAATAACAATCGTCTTTAATGACCGCACGCCTGATCATGAAGCTGTCAGGAAAATATACGGCCTGTTCCCGCCTGAAGGCTGGGGCCGGTGGTCCGCGGAGAAGAAAGTCGGTTTTTCTTTCTGGCGCCCTCTGCCGTCTTCTTTCAGGCTGCGTCTGACATTACAGGGCTTTGGCCCCAACATTGGAAGAGAGACTGCCTTGCGGATAGGGGAGACGCAATACAGGTTTGTCATTCCCGGGAATATGGAAGACGTTGTTTTGAATGTGGAAAATCCGACGCGTGAATCCAGGTTTGAAATAGACGTTCCCGAGCCGGTCTCACCGTTGAAGTTGTCTGTCAGTGAAGATTCCAGGCCGCTGGGTATCGGTTTCGTCAATCTTAGTATTGTGCCCAATGATTAAGGCAAGGGACTGTCCGTAAATAGTGATTTGGCCTTCTGGGCTTCGTTAACCGTTAAAAGTGCTCGCACCAAGCCAGAGAAAATGCTTTATTTGCAATCATAAACCGTGCCGCAATCGGCGCGAGCTATATTTTTCTGATTACGACGGGTGAATATTTAAAATAAGGTGGTATGCTGCTGTGAAGACTATTTCTTTAATTATCCCATGTTACAACGAAGAAGAGACACTGGCAGGCTGTGTTGAGAGAGTGCTGCATTTAAAAGACGATGGGCACATGAATCTGGAAATAGTGATTGTTGATGACTGTTCCACTGATGACAGCCTCCGGATTGCCAAAGAGCTGGCAGAGCGTCATCCGGAGATAAAAATCTGCAAACACGACGTCAATCAGGGAAAGGGCGCGGCCCTGCGCACCGGTTTTCTTGAAGCTACCGGCGACTTTGTCGGTATTCAGGACGCGGATCTGGAATATGACCCGATGGATTACAAAAAGCTTGTCAAACCCCTGGATGAAGGCAAGGCCGATGTGGTCTACGGATCACGCTATCTGCGGCCGGAGACCAGACGGGTTCTCTATTTCTGGCATACTCAGATGAACAGGTTTTTGACGTTCTGTTCCAATGCGTTCACC
This sequence comes from Acetispira formosa (nom. nud.), assembly GCA_023525915.1. Classification (GTDB taxonomy): domain Bacteria; phylum Desulfobacterota; class Desulfarculia; order Adiutricales; family Adiutricaceae; genus Adiutrix. The sequence continues at coordinate 109,585 of CP026659.1, forward strand.
GATCTGGGCATAACCGACATGGAAACCTGCTATAAACTTTTCTCGCGGGAGGTTATTCAGAAGATCGCCCCCAAACTGAAGGAAAATCGCTTTGGTTTCGAGCCGGAGATAACGGCCCTCATATCAGAAGAGAGATGTCGGGTCTATGAGTGCGCCATTTCATATAACCCGAGAACTTTCGAGGAAGGCAAGAAAATCGGCTGGAAGGATGGAGTCAGAGCCCTTTACTGTATTTTCCATTACGGCGCCCACAATGCTCCCCTGCCGGTGCATTTGCTGATATATTTCTTTATCGGGGCTATTTCGGCTGTTGTCAACATCACTACTTTCGCCTTAATTTTCGGGCCGGTAGGCCTGATGCCCGCCACTATCATAGCCTTTGTCGTCGCCGCCGCCTGTAATTATCTTTTGTGCATAACCCTTCTTTTCAAGCACCTGGTTCGATGGCGGCTGGGAAGTGAACTTGGTGTGTATTTTGTCGGCGTTTTTGCTCTATGGGGTTTCGATTACGCTGTGACCGCCGGCCTCATCGGGGTGGGGGTCGGGGCTGTCCTGGCCAAAAGTGTTTCTTCGGCCGTGGGATTTGTCGCCAATTATCTTTTTAGAAAGTATATGGTTTTCTGATGAAAAAGGTTCTGGTAACCGGCGGCGGCGGCTTTCTGGGTTCACATTTGTGTCAGAGGCTGATAAACGACGGACATACGGTCTTCTGTCTCGACAATTTTATTACCGGCTCTGAGGCGAATATAGAGCATCTGGCGGATGACGGGCGGTTCCATCTGCTCAAGCAGGACGTCATTGATAAGATCTATATGGAAGTTGACGAAATCTATAACCTGGCCTGTCCGGCCAGTCCTCCACACTATCAGGCCGATCCGGTACGCACCATAAAAACCTCCTTTCTTGGGGCGCTGAATATGCTGGAACTTGCCAAACAAGTCAAAGGGAAAATCTTTCATGCCTCCACTTCCGAGGTGTATGGCGATCCCGACGTTCACCCTCAACCGGAAAGCTATTGGGGTCATGTAAACCCCATCGGCATAAGAGCTTGTTATGACGAGGGAAAGCGCGGGGCTGAAACGCTCTGTTTCGATTTCCATAGACAGTATGGCGTCAAAATAAAGGTGGGGCGCATTTTTAACACTTATGGCCCCAATATGGACCCGCATGACGGGCGGGTTGTCAGTAATTTCATTGTTCAGGCGCTTTCAGGCCAGGCGCTGACTGTTTACGGAAACGGCGGGCAGACCAGAAGTTTTTGTTATTGTGATGACCTTATTGAGGCTTTTGTCAGAATGATGAATTCTCCGGACGACATTACCGGGCCGTTTAATCTTGGCAATCCCGAGGAATTCACGATTTTGGAACTGGCTGAGAGAATAAGGGGTATCCTTGGGAGCAATTGCTCCATAGTCTTCAAGCCTTTACCCCAGGATGATCCCCGGCAGCGTCGTCCTGATATCTCTCTGGCCTCAGAGCATCTGGGCTGGCGGCCTCAGGTCCGTCTGGAAGAGGGGTTGAAAATGACCATAGAATATTTTGACAGGCTTTTATCAAAACAGGGCGGGAATATATGAAGATTTCAGTGATAGGCGCGGGATATGTCGGGCTGGTTTGCGCGGCCGGTTTCGCGGAAATGGGCAATCAGGTTGTTTGCGTGGATTCAGACGAGGCCAAGGTGGCCAGGCTCCGGCAGGGTGAGATTCCCATTTATGAGCCTGGTTTGGAAGAGATGGTGCTGAGGAACGTTGACCAGAACGGACTTTCCTTTACAGTTTCGCTGAAAGAAGCTCTGGAAGTTACCGATATCTGTTTCATCGCTGTGGGAACGCCGATGGATGAAGATGGGCAGGCCGATATGTCTCATGTGCTGGCCGCGGCTGAAGATATCGGCAGGTATATGGTCAGGTCAATGTACATTGTCGATAAATCGACGGTCCCGGTCGGCACGGCGGCCAGGGTGAAGGCCGCCATATATCGGCAACTGGCCGCTCGCGGGGTGGATTACAGCGCCGAAGTCATTTCCAATCCTGAATTCTTAAAAGAAGGCGCGGCCATCCTGGACTTTATGAAGCCGGATCGCATCGTTGTCGGCGCGGATAGTGAAAACTGCCGGAGTATAATGCGGGAACTGTATGCTCCCTTTGTCCGCAACCGCGATGTCTTGATGTTCATGGACACCATGTCGGCTGAAATGACCAAATACGCCGCCAACGCCATGCTGGCCACCAAGATATCTTTCATCAATGAAATCGCCAATATCTGTGAACAATTGGGTGCGGACGTAAACAAGGTGCGGGAAGGCATCGGCAGCGATACCAGAATCGGCTACAGTTTCATTTATCCAGGCTGCGGATACGGTGGGAGTTGTTTTCCCAAAGATGTGGAAGCTTTGATTTTTATGGCCGAAAACAACGGATATGAGCCTTCTTTGTTGAGATCGGTCAAAGACGTCAACAACCGGCAGAAAGAAATTCTGGTTAAAAAGGCCGTCAAACGCTTCGGCGCTGAAATGCGGGGCCTGACTTTTGCTGTCTGGGGCCTGGCCTTCAAGCCCGGCACCGATGATATGAGGGAGGCCCCTTCACTGACCATAATCAACAGCCTGATTAATTGCGGCGCCAAAATCAGGGCCTACGATCCCCAGGCAATCAAGATGGCGGACTTTTACTTCAAGGGACATGAAGCAATAGAATATTTCGACAGCAAGTATGAGGCTCTCCGGGATGCCGATGGTTTGTTTCTGATAACTGAATGGAAAGAGTTTTCCAGCCCGGATTTCCTGGAAATGAAAAAATCGCTGAGGCAGCCGGTTATTTTCGATGGGCGGAATCAATATGAAAAGCATAAAATGCGGGAACATGGTTTCGAATATTTTTCAATAGGGGCTTGAATAATGACACCTGTGACATCGATGGCCGGGCTTGACGGAGGAGAGAAGAAATATATCTGTATATTGGGGCCTTTATCCGCTAAAGAATATGTTAGTAAAAATATTATACAAACTGAGGCAATTTCAAGAGTTTGTGGCATAGCTGTTGCTCTCTCTCTCTCTCTCTCTCTCTCTCTCTCTCTCTCTCTCTCTCTCTCTCTCTCTCTCTCTAATTTTTTTTATAGATATCGGCTGCCGGCGGGTTCCGCATCATTATATGCGGGGCTTAGCCGCCGGCATTCCCTTCTCCCATACCCTTCTAATTTCAGCAGAAACAACCCCACTCACCAGAAGAAATGGCCCGACGTTAACGCTTTGCTTAACCAGAGCGGGAGGCAAAGCTGATGTCGTTATTTAATCTTAATCATCAGTCTGGTGAGAAGAGGTATATTCCGTTTCTGGCGTTAATATCAACCTTAACCCTAATTTTTATGCTGTTCATATATCCGCCTTTCAGAGCGGCGTCTATTTTTTCTATAGATGAAAATGTCTTCCCTACCGGCGGTTTCCATAGAATGCCCATTGCTGAAAAACCTGTAACATATATTGATGCAACAAATAATATGTTTGTGGACAGATCAATAACGCCCGGGAATTTTTTTTCACCAAGAACAACGATATTTTCATCGAGAATTGATGGAGATCGTTTCCAGGGTGAATTTGTATCTCCCTGGTATCCAACGTCTTCTGCGGGTATGGGCGCTGAATTGCTGGTTGGAGGATGGATAAACAGAAATCCAGATCTTCATTTATATCTGGAGATAGACGATGATGGAGTCTTTCATAGTAAACGATACGAAGGCAAGGTACCCGGGCCCGGCACTAGAATTTGGAGAATCGGCGATCTTGGTTCTGAAGGGCAGCGCTACAGAATTGTAGCTAAGGACTTGAGCAGCGCTTCGTTCAGCTGGCTTTCCGTTTCCTTGCCGCAGAGTGAGAAAAATAGTTGGGATGTGGGCTGGATACCGTTTACGGTAATCATCGTCTCTGTAATTTGTCTGCTGATTTGTATTTATTATAGTGTGAAAAAAATTCACAAACTTTTAATTTTTGTAGTTCTTATTACATGTTATACATTTTGTGCTCTTTACCCGGCCCAACGGGACGCCTCTATAATTTCAGATGGAGCGGGCTATTATGTCTATTTGACCGCCGCATTCATTGACAACGATTTATCTTTAAAAACCAGAAAAGAGAAACATAATTATCCCACTACATTTTTACATTACTATCCCGAAACTGATAAATATAACGTGGCTTACACTTGTGGTTTGCCCATCCTGCAACTGCCTTTTTTCTTCTCTGCTTACGCCTTATCCACAATTGTTGATTCCCCTCTGTTCCCGGTCAACGGGTATTCATATTATTTCCAAGTGTTTGTAAACCTGGCCAGCCTTTTCTATTTACTGGCCGGACTCATATTTCTATATAAAATTTTACGAAAATTTGTTGATGATTTTGACGCAACCTTAATAACAGCTATCATTTTGTTCGGAACGAACCTGTTCTCCTATGCGGCTATTGACGCTTCGTTTACCCATGTATATTCTTTCACCCTGATAGCCTTGTTTGTTCTGCTCACTACTCATTTTTACGAGACGGACAGCAGCAGCCGGAGGTGGGCCTTAAGTATCGCAATAGGCGCTTTATTGGGCATTATTGCTATGTTAAGGACTGTAAATATAATTATAGTATTTTTCTTTATATTTTATGGATTCTGGAAAATCTCTGATTTTAAAGCCGGACTAAAAACCTATTTTTGGCACTATCTGGCGGCCGCGTTGACATCTGTTGTATTTTTTCTTCCACAAATGCTGTATTGGCGCTATACTGCCGGTTCATTCCTTATTAATTCATATGGAGACACCAGCCTCCTTTTTAGCTGGACGTCTCCCTTTGTTAAAGAGGTATTGTTCAGTATAAAGAATGGCCTTTTATTTTGGACGCCAATATGGATACTGGCTCCCGTGGGACTTTTCTTTATTTGCAGATATGATAAAAAATGGTTTTTCCCGCTGACGGCGGTTCTGCTGATACATCTGTATATAACCTCAAGCTGGACCTGTTGGTGGTATGGTGGTGGTTTCGGCATGCGGCCATTCATTGACATATTGCCGGTATTGGCAATATGTTTGGCTGGGCTGATCAAGTTTTTAAAGGCGCGCGGGATGCGTAATGCCTACAAGGCGCTCATGGCCGGGGTATTAATATCAGGTCTCAGGAATGTCATCCTTATGCTTGGATTTTGGTTTGGGACTAATTCAATGTCGGAGGAAATCGAAATCTGGGAGCAAACCAGGCAAACCTATAGCCACTTTTGGCCAAATTTTATTCAGTTTATACAGAATGCTGAATTCCCGATTTTTTAACGAGATGTTTTTAAAGTTATTTTGCGGAATTTATCAGGTTCGAATGTTTTCACAATGGGAGTTATTACATGGAAGACAGTCTAATAGCCCGTTTTAACAAGAATGAGGCTATCGATAATGGCATAAAAATCGAAGGCGGTAGCTGGATTCCGTTTGTTTTGACTAAAGAATATGTTAGTAAAAATATTATACAAACTGAGGCAGTTTCAAGAGTTTGTGGCATAGCTGTTGCTCTCTCTCTCTCTCTCTCTCTCTCTCTCTCTCTCTCTCTCTCTCTCTTTAACTAATTTTTCTTATAGATATCGGCTGCCGGCGGGTTCCGCATCATTATATGCGGGGCTTCGCCGCCGGCGTTCCCTTCTCCCATACCCTTCCAATTTCAGCAGAAACAACCCCACTCACCAGAAGAAATGGCCCGACGTTAACGCTTTGCTTAACCAGAGCGGGAGCCAAAGCTGATGTCGTTATTTAATCTTAATCATCAGTCTGGTGAGAAGAGGTATATTCCGTTTCTGGCGTTAATATCAACCTTAACCCTCATTTTTATGCTGTTTTTATATCCGCCCTTTCCAATTGCCGCGGCGTTTGCCCCTGTTTTTGAGGATGGTGTGGAGCCTGGCGCAATGTTTAAAATCAGTTCCGTTGGGCCGGAACCTGTATTTACTTCCAGAATAAACGGCGACGCTTTTCAGGGACAGATGATTTCTCCCTGGTATCCGGCGGACACGGCAATGGAATTAAAAGTCGGCGGCTGGATTAACAGCAATCCCGACCTCCATTTATATTTGGAGATAGATGATAACGGAGCCGTCCGCAACAAAAGATATGAAGGAGAAACTCCCGGCCACAGCAATACCAATATATGGAAGATAGCAAATCTGAGTTCCGAGGGCCAACGCTACCGAATCGTCGCCAAAGATCTCAGCAGCGCTCCATGCGGATGGTTCTCCGTTTCATTGCCAAAGACGGCAAAAAGCGGAATGCCATATATAATCGTGACAATGTCGGCCCTTGGCTTGGCGGTTTGCTTTTTTCTCAGCCGGCGGCTTTTTACAAAATTTCTCATTGTAGTCGTATTGGCCGCGCTTTTTACCTTCAAAGGTTATTATCCGGGCAACCAGGCCGATGTTGTCCGCTCTGACGGGGTGGGATATTACGCCTATTTAACAATGATATTTTTAGACAAGGATTTGTCTTTCAAGACCAGGCTGGAGAAGAATGATCATCCGAAGACCCATAACCACGCTTTTTATTATCCGGAGACAGATAAGTACAGCGTGGTCTATACCGGCGGTCTGGCGGTGTTGCAGCTTCCATTTTTTGGCTCGGCTTGTGCCCTCTCGGCGCTTATTGACTCACCATTGTTTCCGCTGACCGGCTATTCGTATTATTTTTATTGCTTTGTCAATCTGGCTGGTTTGTTTTATTTATTGGCCGGTTTGATAATCCAGTATAAGTTATTGCGAAAATTTGTAGATGATTTTAACGCGACTTTAATTTCAACCGTCATTCTGTTCGGAACTAATTTGTTTTCCTACGCGGTTGCGGATGCCTCGTTGACCCATGTATATTCCTTCAGCCTTATTTCCCTGTTTATCCTGCTTACCACTCATTTTTATGATACTGAAAGCCGTAGCCGGAGGTGGGCCATAAGTGTTGCCATTGGCGCCTTGTTAGGAATTATCGCCATGGTGAGGACGGTAAATGTCATTATAGTATTTTTCTTTCTCCTTTATGGCGTCTGGAGGTTTTCTGATTTAAAAACCAGCCTGAAAACCTATTTTTGGCACTATCTGGCGGCCGCATTGGCCTCCGTTGCCTTTTTTCTTCCGCAAATGTTGTATTGGCGCTATACAGCTGGTTCATTTCTCATTAATTCATATGGCGACACCGGAATCCTTTTCAATTGGACATCGCCGTTTGTGAAAGAGGTTCTGTTCAGTATCAATAATGGCCTCCTGTTTTGGACGCCGATATGGATACTGGCTCCCTTGGGACTTTATTTTATTGGCCGATATGATAAGAGATGGCTTTACCCGCTGACAGCGGTTCTGCTGATACATCTGTATATAACCTCAAGCTGGTCCTGTTGGTGGTACGGATGTTCTTTCGGCAAGCGCCCATTTGTCGATGTGTTGGCCATATTGGCGATATGCCTGGCCGCCATTATCAAATTTTTAAAAGAGCGCCGGATGATCAGGACTTATCATGCGCTGATGGCTGCATTTCTGATATCAGGTGCCAGAAACATCATATTAATGTTCGGATTCTGGTTCATGACATACAGATGTGACAATGCCGCGCCAGGTGAAATCATGGGGACATATGCCCTCTTCTTCTCGAATCTGGCGCGATTTATACAAAATACCGGATTTTTGCCTTAGAAGTCATTTCATAAATAAGATTTTTGTTTTCTGGCTAGGCGCGAAGACTTTTTAAGCGGAGGAATATACGACATATTTCGAGCATTAAAAAGGCTGAGCAACGACGCCAGGGAGCAAAAAGATATTTATGAAATGACTTCTTAATCATCTTCAGCCTCGCCGGATAAACCGCGGTTCTGGCGAGGCGGTTTTTTATTCACGCCATAACTTTATCTGTCCGGTTCTTATTACATTTCAACGTAAATTAAAAGCCTCCAAGGTTCAGCCGCGGAGGCTTGATATTTTTATGTGAAAGCATATGAAGCTTGCAAGTATTGTCATCACTGTAGTATTATTTCTCATTACTTATTTTTTGTTACTTATTAACTTTTTAATGTTGATGTGATTATATTCATGCCGTTGTTGCGGGAGACTTTATTACAGTTGATGGCTTTTGGTATCCTTCTAATAATGATTTCTATATTGATTGGATACTGTTTTGCTACTTACTAAACCAACTGTAATTGACATATCATTGTCTTTCTATATACTGTAAAAATATCACCAGCATGGCAGACTATGAAATATAAGTCTAATGGTGGAGTTTTCATCCGGTGGGGCATGAAAGATCAGCGTGTTGATTGATGATCTTTCTACCCAGCCGGGTAGCTTGAAGACTGTCTGGTCAGGGAACGGTGATGATTTTTTGATGCGTTGATCATGCCCGCATGTGGCGCGGGCTGAAGTTCCGTATCGTGTTATTTTCATATTATAAACATCGTCAAAAATTTAAGCCTTTTAGACGGGCTGTGTCTGTATTTTTGCGCTGTCATTTGTGTGTCGATAGGTTGCTGGCCCTGGTTTGTGAGCGATTGATTGTTGAAAGCCGGAGAAGTGATTCACCGGCTTTGTGCGGAGGTTTCTTTTGGTTCATTGGAAGTCGGAAAAGATTACTGTTGGCCTCTTTTTCATAATATATCTGTTAATGGGGATTGCAATTCATGCTGATTACGGCATTTCGTGGGATGAGCTCACTCAAAGACTCCATGGGCCTATTAATCATAAATATATAGGTGAGAAAATCGCTCCGTTCCTGCTTACGGGTGAGACTGCGGAGGCTCTTGATCTCTACAAATGGTATGATAGAGACTATGGCGTGGCCTCTGAAATTGTTTTCTACGGTCTGGAGCGGGCTTTCAATATTGATGGAGATATGAATATTTATATCTTCAGGCATTTATTGACCTTTTTATGCGCATTCGCCGGAGTTTTAGCCTTGTATGCGGCAGCCAAGAATACTTATGGCGATTATCGTATCGGTTTAATTGCCGCATTAATGATGATTCTGTCGCCCAGAATGTTTGCTGAATCGTTTTATAATTCAAAAGATATTATCTTCATGTCTTCCTGCGCTATTGTCATATATGCAATAGTCAAATATTCATTGGATGGGAGACTTGTTTCAGCCTTTTTATGCGGCCTGTTCACAGCGGTGTCAATCGATCTGAGAATAATGGGAATCATGTTCATTCCCATATTTTGTGTGGCTTCTATTGGTCTATTCTTGCGAAAGCAGGTGTCGATCAAGCGTCTGTGCCTCAATTCGCTCATATATATTGTAATCTCATCAGCATTTATTTACTTTTTATTTCCTTTTTTATGGGAGCATCCGATAGATAATTTTATATATAGTTTTAATAATATGAAAAACTTCCGTTTCACGGGACCAACCCATTATTTGGGAATGTTTCATAAATGTATGGAGCTGCCCTGGCATTATATACCAGTGTGGGTTCTGATAACGACCCCTCTGGCCTATTCCGCATTGATGATTATCGGTACTTTTGTGATATTCGGGCAGTTAGCAAAAAACATTTTCGGCTTTTTTAAAGATCAAAAGCTGCTGCTTGATCTGATCTTTTTATCATTGGTCCTCTGCCCGGTCGCCGCCGTCATCATTCTGTCTTCGGTTTTATACGACGGCTGGAGACAGATGTATTTCATTTATCCGGCCTTTATTCTTGTGGCAATAAAAGGTTTTGTTTTTCTGTTGAATTCAACTAAAATGGTCAGATATTCAGCTATGGCTGTTGTCGCTTTTAGTTTCATGTGGAATGCCGCCTGGATTTTTAATGCCCATCCTCTGCAAAATGTCTATTTTAACGTCCTGGCAGGAAAGGACTGGCGAAACAACTTTGAAGTGGATTATTGGGGATTGGCCAATAGAGAGGCCATACAATATATTCTGGACAACGATCCCGGTTCCACTATTACCTTAAAAGCCGTCAGCGGCGCCAACTTACATGTTTCAGTGTTGATTTTTCCTCAGAAAGACCGGGAAAGAATTGTTTTGGCGGGCCCGAACGAGGATGCTCGGTATCTGCTCACCAATTATCGCAACTGGGAGGATTGTGATAAAGGCGACGCCGAATATCTCAAGAGCCATGATCTTTTTTATGAGAAAACGATTGATGGGGAGATAATACTCAGGATATTCAAGCGCCGGGATTAAAGCGGCGGCTGAACCTGATTTCAGGCCTGATGACTGTATCAGTTTAAATTGTCGGCGTGATGCGCCCTGGTTTTGATTCGGCAGGAATTTTTTCTATGATAACGTTCTGTGAGGTTATATGATAAGCGTTGTTTTATGCGGGGGCGCCGGTTCCCGCCTGTGGCCGGTGTCGCGCGAACTTCACCCCAAGCCCTTCCTTCGGCTGCCTGACGGACACAGCCTCATCCAGAAAGCCTTTATCCATGCGGCTTCGTTGCCGCATATGCAGGAAATTTTGACAGTCACCAACAGGGATTTGCACTTTAAGGCAATCGAAGAATTTAAAAACAGCGGTGTGTCAGTACCGTCTTCATACATACTGGAACCCTTCGGCCGCAATACCGCTCCGGCCATTGCCGCCGCCGCGTTCGAGGTGAAGAGGCGCTTCGGCGGCGATACCCCCATGTTGATCCTGGCGGCGGATCATCTTATTTCAAAGCCGGATAATTTTTCGCAGGCCGTGGCCGAAGCAGTGGAACTGGCTGCGGACGGAAAGATAGTCGCGCTCGGAATTCAGCCGACCGGGCCTGAATGCGGCTTCGGTTATATTGAAGCTGAAGGTCGCCGGGTGTTGAGATTCGTGGAAAAGCCGGATCCCGGAACGGCTCTGGAATATTTTGAATCAGGAAAGTTTTTCTGGAATGCCGGTATTTTCTGTTTCAAGGCGGACACGGTTCTGTCTGAACTGGCAATCTACAACAGTGATCTTGCGGTTGATATGGAAAAGTGTCTTGAGCGGTCCAGGGCCGGCGCCTGCCATGATGACGTTGTCGAGCTTGACGGACAGACATTCTCCACGGTGAAAGACATTTCCATAGACTATGCCGTCATGGAGAGAACCGATAAGGCCGCTGTGGTGCCCTGCGATATCGGCTGGAGCGATATCGGTTCGTGGACGGTTCTGTGTTCCCTGAACGAAGCCGATCTGGACGGAAATCATGTCTTTATGGCTGAAGGAGGGGCTTCGGTTCTACAACAGACCCAAAACTGCGATATCCATGGCGGCGGCCGTCTGGTGGCTGCTTTAGGCCTGGAAAATATACTCATAGTCGATACGCCTGATGCTCTTTTGGTGGCCGATAAGAAGAATGTTCAGGAGGTGAAGTCAATTTATAACCGCCTGAAAAAATCCGGCAATGAAACTTACAGACATCATCGCACTGTATATCGGCCATGGGGTTCATATACACTTCTGGAGACCGGACCGCGTTTTAAAATAAAGAGACTGGAGATAAAGCCGGGCGGCGCCATCTCACTTCAGCTCCACCATCATCGCAGCGAGCATTGGATCGTTGTCAGCGGAATGGCGGAAGTGTTCTGTAATGACGAAACACGTTTCATTAACACCAACGAATCAATTTATATAAGAGCCGGCCACAAACATAGGGTGAGCAATAACGGGCTTATTGATCTGGTGATAATAGAAGTGCAGAGCGGAGATTATCTCGGAGAGGACGACATTGTCAGATTTGAAGACAAGTATGGCCGGCCTGTCATGGATAAAGGTTGAGCCTCACGGGGCGTGGATATGATATGGAGATTATTTTATGGTAAAAAAGGTTGTGGTCACAGGCGTGACCGGACAGGACGGAGCCTATCTCGCGTCACTGCTTCTGGAAAAGGGCTATCAGGTTTTCGGCACCTACAGGCGCAGCAGTTCCGTCAACTTCTGGCGTCTTGAATATTTGAGGATCTTGAATCATCCTTCTCTGGAGTTGGTGGAATATGATCTCACTGATTTATCTTCAGCCCTGCGTCTGATAGAAAAGGCCGGGCCGGATGAGGTTTACAATCTGGCGGCCCAGAGCTTCGTTGGTGTTTCCTTTGATCAGCCTTTATCAACCGGGGAAATAACCGGCATGGGGCCGGTGCATCTCCTGGAAGCCGTAAGGCAGGTTAAGCCCGATACGCGTTTCTATCAGGCCTCCACTTCGGAAATGTTCGGCAAAGTGCAGAGTGTGCCGCAGAATGAAGAAACCGCCTTCTATCCCCGCAGCCCTTATGGGGTGGCCAAGCTCTATGCTCATTGGATGACTGTGAACTACCGTGAAAGTTATGGAATCTTCGGTTGCAGCGGTATTCTGTTCAACCATGAATCACCCTTGCGCGGCTTGGAATTCGTGACCCGCAAAGTAACTGACGGGGTGGCCCGTATAAAATTCGGGCTTCAGGAGCACCTGGAACTGGGCAACATGTCGGCCAGACGTGACTGGGGTTATGCCCGGGAATATGTGGAAGGCATGTGGCTGATGCTTCAGGCCCCGGAACCTGATACCTATGTGCTGGCCACCGGACGGACGGAAACCGTGCGTGATTTTGTGGCCATGGCCTTCAAGGCGGCTGATATAGAGATTGTCTGGCGCGGTGAAGGTGAACGGGAAGAGGGAGTCTGCCGTGAAACCGGGCGGGTTCTGGTGCGGGTAAATCCAAAGTTTTACCGGCCGGCGGAAGTCGAACTTTTGGTCGGCGACGCCTCAAAGGCTGAAAAAAAACTAGGCTGGAGATCGGAAGCAACACTTGAGGAGCTTTGCCGCATGATGGTTGAAGCAGACCTTAAACGCATCGCTTCTTTGGCCTGATATACAGACGCAGGGAGGGGTAATGAAAATCGTCATAACTACGGTTCAGGTGCCTTTTGTAACCGGCGGAGCTGAAAGCCATGCTCTGAACCTGAGAAATGCGCTGACTGAACGCGGGCATGAGGCGGAAATAGTCACCATGCCCTGTATTTTTACTCCAATAGAGGAAATAGAGGATAATATTGTCGTCTCCAGGCTGCTGAATATAACCAACACCTGGGGGCATCCGGTTGATTTATGTATCGGCCTGAAATTTCCAGCTTATTATATGAAGCATCCGAATAAGGTTTTATGGATTCTTCATCAGCACAGATCCGCTTATGAACTCTTCGATACCCCCTATAGCGATATAGGCGACAATCCGGCCGGAAGGAGTGTTCGCAGTATTATTTATCGCGCTGACAACGTCTATCTTTCCGAAGCCAAAAAGATATACGCCAATTCACGAAATGTCTCCAGCCGTTTGATGAAATATAACGGAATTGACTCAACGCCCCTGTATCATCCCTGCCCGGATATGGAATCGTTTCAGATTGGGGAATATGGTGATTATATTCTCATGCCGAGCCGGATAAACGTCACCAAACGGCAGTTTCTGGCCATAGAAGCCATGGCCATGACCAAAAGTGACATAAAGCTGTGTATTGTCGGCAGGGCTGAAAGCGACACTCTTTACCATAAAATGATGGATATGATTAAGAGACTGAATTTATCTAAAAGAGTTATATATAAAAATTTTGTATCTCAGGAAGAGAAGCTGTCCCTCTATGCCAATGCCAGGGCTGTGCTGTTCATTCCCTTTGATGAGGATTATGGATATATTTCCCTGGAAGCCATGAGCGCGGGCAAGGCCCTAATAACAGCATCAGACAGCGGTGGCCCATTGGAATTCGTCGTTCCGGGCAAAACCGGCCTGATTGCCGCTCCGACGCCTTCCGGGGTGGCCAAGGCCATGGATGTGCTGGGAGAATCTGAATCAGAGGCCAGACGGATGGGGACGGCGGCCAGGCAGTATCTGGACAGCCTTGAGATCACTTGGGATAATGTTGTGGAAAAATTGGTGAATGTATGAGCCAGATATTAGGTAAGATAACCAATATATTGAATGATCTTCACACTGGTCCCTCATTTCCTGATAACGTGAAGATTTCGAATGCCTCGCAGGTGGTGGAAGTTTTCCTCAATACCGATGACCAATCAGGAGCCGAAAAAAAAAGCGAGGCCGGTGACGGCACACTGGGCTTCGGCTTTGATATGAAGGAACTGGAATTTTGCCAGGAACTGACCAACGCGACCTGTAGTGTGGAATATTACAGGCCCCTTCTCTATGCTTACAAATCTGTCGCCCCGTTTATAATATTCGTCGGCAAGGTGCTCCGACGGGTTATGGGGTATTTTTTGGTGCCGGTCTTTGGTGATCAGAACAAGTTCAACAGCGCCGCGACCGCTTCCATTAATGCTCTGGTTAACAACAGCCGGGTCAGTCTCAGTTTTATGGAATATACACAGCCGCGCTTGGAAAGCATGGAACAGATGCAATCCCGAATCGAGGCGCTGGAAGAGGCGCTGAGTGATTTACCGGGTTCAGCCGGGCGGCCTGAACCGATTTCATGCCATGAGGCGGACGGCCTGATCGATTCGGCTGATGACATGGCCTGGAAGGGCCGCGTTGATTCGCCCGATGAACTTGTAAAACACTTTGAAGGCAGGGAAAATGTTCTCGGTTTCCGTTGCGGCACGGGAACGTTTTTGGAGAAATTAAAGGCATCCGAGGTCAACGCCGTTGGTGTGGACAGGTCTGCGGAATTCACAGATTATTGCAAACTGAAGGGATTGTCCGTCGTGCAGGCCGAACCGGGCCGATATCTCGAACGGCAGGGGGAAGAATCTCTGGATGGGATTTTTACCGACAAACTCATCGAGCATATCATTATCGAACGCCTGCCGTCTTTTTTCGGCAGTGCCTACAGGGCCTTGAAGCCAGGCGCTCCTCTGGTGGCCCGTACTATCGACCCGGCGGCGGCCCACATTTATCTGAATGCGGAAGGCATTGACATCGGCCGGCTTAAGCCGGCCCATCCGAAAGCCATTGAGCACCTATTGTGCGATATAGGTTTTAGACAGGTTGACCTTTATCAGTGCCGGGTGGAAACGGGCGATGAGTCTTCGATTGGGCACGATCTTGAACAAGTGGCCGACCCCGTTCGCCTGCTCAGGAAAATGTCCGACTCGCTTTATAAATACAGGAATTACGTCATAGTCGCCCGGAAATGAGAAGGTGGTCCAGATGAAAATAGCTGTTTTAGCGCCGAGTCCAGTGCCGTTCGTTATTGGCGGAGTCGAGAATATGGCTTGGAGCCTGTGCGACACGATCAATAAAAAAACGGATCATATTGCCGAACTGGTCAAGGTCGTATCCAAAGAGAGCGGATTTTGGGAACTTATCGACAGTTATCAAAGATTTGATCAGCTGGATCTTGATCATTTCGATCTGGTCATCACGATGAAGTATCCCGGCTGGATGATCAATCATGACAATGTGCTGTGTTATACCTGCCATTGCCTGCGCGGCCTGTATGATACATACAACGCGGATGCTCTGCCGCTGAAGCCTAAGCCGGGCAACCCCTATATTGACAGGGTTCTTAAATATATAAGAGGCAATCCTCAGCCGGCCAGCCTGAACCGTTTCTTCAGCCTGATGGAGTTGATCAAGGTTCATCAGGATGATATTCCATCGGAATATTTTAATTTTCCTGGTCCTTTTATTCGCGAACTGGTGCACTTCATGGATCAGGCGGCCCTGTCACGTCCTGGAGTTAAAAAGTTTTGCGCCATTTCTGAGACCGTGAAAGCCAGAAAAGAGTATTTTCCTCCAAAAGCCGAAGTTACGGCCATACATCTTCCGCCCCCGGAGAAGAATTGCCGGTGCGGTAAGTTTCAGCATATTTTTATGGTAAGCAGGCTCGATCCGCCCAAACGCATAGATATGCTGATAAAAGCTATGGGTTTGGTTAAAAGTGACGTCAAGCTTTACATCGCCGGAACAGGCCCCCAGGAAAAGCAGCTGAGGCAGCTGGCTGCCGGTGATGAGCGTATAGAGTTTCTGGGGTTCGTCAGTGATGAAGAGGTTGAAAACTATTATGCCGATTCCCTGGTAGTGCCGTATTTCCCATATGACGAAGATCTGGGGTTGATCACCCTGGAAGCGATGATGCATAAAAAGCCTGTGATTACAACTGAAGACGCCGGAGGACCGACCGAGTTTGTCATCAATGGCGAAACAGGTTATTGCACGCCCTTTGAGGCCGGGGCCATTGCGGAGAAAATAGATTATCTGGCCGCCAATCCTCAGGAAGCCAGACGCATGGGTGAAAAGGCCTGTGAGAAGGTCCGGGCGATTACCTGGCAACGGACAGTTGAAGAACTTCTTAAAGATGTGCCCGGGCGCGGCCGCAAAAATACGGACAGGAAAAAGCTGACGGTGGTCACGACCTACAATGTGTATCCTCCTAAAGGCGGCGGGCAGTCAAGGGTGTATAACTTATACAAGTGTCTGGCCGATGATTATGACATCGAGATAGTTTCACTGATGGCTGGGGACCCCGACTTGCCATCCGTGATTACGCCTACACCGGGACTGACTGAAATAAGAGTATTTAAAACTCCGAACCATATAGAGATGGACAGAAAAATGAAACAAAAGGCGGGTGATGTGGCCGCGGATGACATCGTGGCCATGTCGGTTGAGAAATACACGCCGAAATATATGAAATCACTGGCTGAATCAGTGGAAAAGGCTGATGCCGTCATGCTGGAGCACCCGTACCTTATTCATGCGGTGCGGCAACTGGCCGGCGATAAGCCTGTCTTTTTCACCGCGCATAATGTTGAATATTTAATGAAAAAGGATATGTATTCGGGCTCCGCCATAAAAGATGAGATTGTCGGCAAGGTTTTCGAGGCGGAAAAAGAAAGCTGCGAATATTGTACGGGCATATTCACCTGCTCTGAAGATGACGCCAGACAAATGCAGTCTCTTTATAATATTCCGCCGGAACGCTTTGTGGTGGTCCCCAACGGCGTAAGTTCCTCTGATATCGTCTTCACCGATATTGAGCAGCGGCGGCATAACCAATATTTATTGGGCCTGGCGCAAACCACGGTGGGGCTCTTTATCGGCAGCTGGCATGAGCCCAATATTGAAGCGGCCAGGATTGTTATCGAACTGGCCGGGGATTGTCCTGAGGTTATGTTTCTGCTGATGGGCAGTCAGTGCGATTATTTCAACGGCCAGAAAAAACGGCTTCCTAAAAATGTCGGGCTTCTGGGGGTGGTTGAAGACAGCGTAAAACAACGGGTTCTGGCAACGGTTGATTTTGCGCTCAATCCGATGAAATCAGGCTCTGGAACAAATTTAAAGATGTTTGACTATATGGCTTCCGGCGTCCCGATCATAACGACGGATTTCGGGGCCAGGGGCATTGACGACAAGGGCTGTTTTATTGTCGCGGAACCGGAACAGATGTCGGGGATAATAAATTCTTTCAGCCTTGATGATTGCGCCGGCAAAATCGCGGAAAGCCGGCGATATGTGGAAACTGTTTTCGATTGGTATGAAATTTCCAGGGCTGTGGTTGAACTTGTCGGCTGAACCGGGTTCACGGCGCCTTATTTTCGTTTGTTAAAACATACCGGCCGCTTTGTTTGATTATAGATGTCGGCCGGTGAAAAATTTATGAAGAGGATAAAATGAATGAGAAGAGAGAGAGAGAGAGAGAGAGAGAGAGAGAGAGAGAGCAAGTATCGGGCCATGCAAATGCAATTATCATAGATGATTATCATTATTCACCAAAAAGGCGCGAGAGTCTGAGCTTTTCACCGGTTCACGCTTTGCTGAGTGATCATTACAATAAAAATAAAGATCACATCCTCGGGCACTTGAGAGCAGCGATGGAACTGCGAAAGTATTATTATGAAATCCCCCTTGAGGCTGCTTCGGAGGATGTGTTTCCATATTGGAATAACGGCTTTATGGGAAACCTCGACGCCATTAGTTTATATTATATGACTGTCAGGCTGAATCCCCGATATTATGTTGAATGCGGCTCCGGCAATTCCACAAAGTTTGTCCATAAAGCCATACGCGATCATAACTTGAGGACCAGGATAATCTCGATAGATCCGTGTCCCCGAGCTGAAATAGACCAATTGTGCCACGAACTTTACCGGTGTCCGCTTGAAGATGTGGATTTGGAAATGTTCCGCATCCTGACAAAAGAGGATAATTTTATTTTTGACGGGAGTCATCGAAGTTTTACCAATTCAGACGTCACCGTCTTTATGACAGAGGTTCTGCCGCTGTTCCCGGCTGGTTTGACATATGCCATCCATGACATTTGTCTGCCAGACGATTATTCCGAGCAATGGGTCAGCCAGGAACAGAGGCATTATAATGAACAATATATTCTGGCGGCTTATCTGCTGGGTGGCGCAATGGGTGATTTCATTGAGATGCCTCTGCATTTTTTATCTTCCCTGCCGGAAGTGCGGGATATCCTGGCCCCTGTTATCGGCCCTGGATCACAGCTGCAGCATTCCATCGCGGGGGCGGGATTTTTCTGGATGAGCAAGGTCGGCAGCTATGCTTCTGTATGAATGCTGAAATCTCCGACCAGGTTTCCCCAATACCACTTTTTATGTTATAAAAGAATTGCATATAGTTTGGAAATGGAGTCAGGCTGTGGCGTCGTTTGATGCTCTCCAGCCGTCATGGAGTTCGCTTTGTGATGGTTTATCGGCCATATTATCCGGGAGACCAATTCACAATGATGGGATATAAGCAGATTCCTCAACTATTCTTTTCCTGCACTCTCTTTACCGCCACCCTTATAATTTTCGGCCCCATATATCTTTATCTCACCAATGCCGGCGAATTATGGTTCGGGTTTGATGTGGTGCTGGGCACGGTTCTGGTTTCCGGCTTTCTTGTCTGGGCTGTCCTTATGTTGCTGGGGCGGCTGCTGCCGCGGGGGCTGAGCGACTTCTACTGCGCCTTAATATTTGGGCTGTCGCTTGCTCTGTATGTTCAAAGTTATTTGCTTCAGGGTCAATACGGCCTTTTGGACGGAAAGAGCGTCGACTGGTCCGGGTATGGCTCTGAAGTTTTAATCAATGCGGCTGCCTGGGCGGCCTGTCTGCTCTTTCCCTTTGTGATTTATAAATTGAAACCCGCCATATTTCCCCAAATGATCCGCAAAGTAACCCTTCTGTTGATCGGCATACAGCTGGTTGTTACCTTTTTCCTGATTTTTAACGTAAGCTGGCGCAAGGACAGCACTTATTATTTATCGGAAAAACACCTGTATTCCCTGTCCAATGAAAAAAATATCGTAGTATTCATTCTGGATGCTTTCGACAAATTCTTTTTTGACGACCTGCTGGCTGGCGATGACTCGCTGCCGTCGGCTTTCAGGGATTTCACTTATTACGAAGACACTGTCGGCATATATCCCACAACAAGGGGCGCCATTCCTTTTATATTGACCGGTATCCCAAGTTACAATGAAATTCCCTATCGGCAATATCTTAGTAAAGCCTATAGTGAAACCCCTTTGTATGAATCAATAAGAAATAACGGCTATCAGGCTGGAATTTATGCCATTCACAATTTTGTGGACGCCAAATTCATAGAGAACAATCAAGATATTATCACCAATGCCTCTTCCGGAAGGCCCAAAATAAACAGCTTGGTCTCCTTTGCCAGAGAGTTATACCTTTTTACCGCAATGCGTTTTTCACCGCTGGCCCTGAAAAAGTATTTATGGGTGCCCGTCAACAGATTCGACAACCTTCAAGGCGATTATGACAGCGGCGATACCCTTTATGCGGTGACGCATCACACTGATTTGAAATTTTACTCCCATCTCACCGAGGGCATAAACGTTTATGAATCAGGAAATGAAGCCAGGCCGTGGTTCAAGGTCTACCATCTGCTGGGACCCCATGGGCCTATAGCCTATGACGAGAAGCTGCAGCCGGTCAACAATGAGAACGATGACGTCACCCGGCCCCTGTTATTGAAACAAGCCAGAGGTTCTTTAAAAATAGTTGAAGAATTTGTCCGTCAATTGAAAAAAAACGGGCTATATGATCAAACAGCTATAATTGTGATGGCCGATCACGGCATAGCCTCGCCTTCACCGCTGTTGATGGTCAAGGAATTCAATGCCGATTCTCCCTTTGAAATCAGTTCCGTGCCCGTCTCTTACTTTGACCTTCCGCCTTCCTTGCTGAACTATGTGGCCGGCCGGCCCGGACACCTTAAAGACTGGGTTCCCCGGCATGAGTATGACCGTCTATATCTGTTTTATAATCTGGCCCATAATGACTGGTTCAGTGACTACATGCCGATGATGACCGAATATCTGATCAAAGGTCCGGCCAAGGAGCGCAGATATGAAAGAAGCGGCGCAACTTATCCTCCCGGCGGCAGGAGGATGGATGAAAACCTTTTGTATGAGGTATCATTTACAGTTGATGACGGCCTGCCGGTGTGGCGGTGGCCGGGGCTTTCCGCGCCGGAAAAAAGCCACACCTGGTCCATAGGCGGCAGTACGACAATCGATCTGGTATTGAACCGCCAGCCGAAGCGTGATGTGCGCGTTGACCTCAAATTGCTGACCTTTTATAAAGGGCCCGGAAACAAGCAGGAAATAATCATATCAGCCAACGGCCGGTTCATACAGCGTCGTGTTATAGCTTCCGAGGATGATCTGGATATAATTTTTACAGTTCCAAAAGACATTATAGAAGATCGTAGGCTGAATTTGAAGCTGGAGTATCCTGATGCCGTGGCCCCCAGCGCGGTCAGTGACAGCTCTGATCCCAGGGTTCTGGCTGTGGCTTTCAACCGTTTGGCGGTCTATGAGCAGGAAGGTGAGCGGGCTCAGCCTCCTGTTTATGGGTTGGGCAGGAGGCTGTCGTTCGCTTCCAATATAGAGCCGAGCTATTATTTCACGTTAGGGCTTTCCGGGGCGGAAGAGAGCCACACATGGTCGGAGGGATGCGAATCGATAATCGACATGACCCTGGATCGTCAGCCGCGGAAAGACCTGTCCGTTGACATACAATTATTGATGTTTTATAAAGGTATCAAAAATGTTCAGGAAGTAATCATATCAGCCAACGGCGGTTTCATAGAGCGGCGGGTGTTAAGTTCTGATAATGACCTGGACATCAGATTCACCATTCCGAAAGAGCTTTTTACGGATCGTGAACTGAAATTAAAACTGGAATACCCCGATGCGGTGGCTCCCAGCGCTGTCAGCGACAGCGCTGATATGCGCGTTTTGGGAGTCGCCTTCAAAAGTATGGTCATTGATGAACAGTGAGGCTTCGTGTCACATTTTGTTGAAAATAGAAATAATTGCAGGTATGGCCTATGACTGTTGCCCCTCATCCGGCGTCATTCCGGGATCCGTCCGGATTCATATTTGAAAAAGACCGCACCTTTTATCGGGCCGTGGCCTCGTCTTATGAAGCGGATTACGATCGGCTGATGAACAGCGGTTTATATGAAGCCCTTACATCAAAAGGCTGGTTGATTCCCCATGAAGAAGCCTCCGCCTCCGGCTTGGAACTGCCGGCCGGCTATAATCTTGTTTTAAAACCGGAAAGAATCCCATTCATCAGCCACCCGTATGAATGGAGTTTTAGTCAGTTAAAGGAAGCCGCCCTACTGACCCTTGATATTCAGGCCGCCGCCATGGAACACGGCCTGACTCTGAAAGACGCCAGTTCCTTCAACGTGACATGGCATAAAGGGCGTCCTGTATTTATTGATACTCTGTCTTTCACGGTTTTCAAAGAAGGGCGTCCGTGGGAGGCCTACGGCCAGTTCTGTTCCCACTTTCTGGCCCCACTGGCGCTCATGAGCCGCCGCGATTTAAGGCTTCAGAAGTTGATGCGTGAATATTTGGGGGGTATTCCCCTTGATCTGGCTTCCATGCTTCTGCCGCGCCGCTCCTGGCTGTCATTGGGCTGTCTGCTGCATATCCATCTCCACGCCAGATCTCAAAAGAAATATTCAGCTTCAAAAAATAAGATTAAGGCTTCACTGTCGAAAAAAGCCTTCGGTAACCTGATCACCGGGCTGCGCCTGATGGTCGAAGGTTTTAAGTTTCCGCAGGCTGTGACTGAATGGGGCGACTATTATAATGACACCAATTATACTTCCGCCCAGTTTCAGGAAAAAAGAGAGGTTATTTCCAGCTGGATTGACGAGATGAAGCCCAACGCGGTATGCGATCTGGGCGCCAATGACGGAACTTTCAGCCGTCTGGCGGAAAACACCGCTTCGCTGGTTGTTGCCGCGGATATCGATCCTGTGGCTGTGGAATTAAATTACCGCCGTTGCAGATTGGACAATGACCATGTTATGATTCCGTTGCTTCAAGATCTTACCCAGCCGAGTCCGTCCTTGGGCTGGGAGCTGAAAGAAAGAGCCGATTTTTTCAGCCGCCTTGACGTGGAACTGGGTTTGGCGCTGGCCCTGGTGCATCATCTGGCCATCGGCAACAATACGCCGCTGCCTAAAGTCTGCTCTATGCTGGCTAAGGCCGCCCCGGCCTGGATTGTAGAATTCCCGGATAAAGAGGATTCCCAGGTTCAGCGACTGCTGCTGAATAGGGAAGATATTTTCAGTGATTACACCATTGAGGTTTTTGAGCAATCATTGAACAAGTATTTTTCCATTGTCAAAAAACATCAGATAGGCGGCAGCCGACGCATCCTTTATTTAGCGGTCAGACGTTAGATCACCTGAAAGGACTTCATAATGGCCAGAATTTTTCTTTTAAGCTTTTTCTGTTTCATTGTTTTTACTACTCCAGCTCACGCATATCTGGATCCAGGCACAGGCAGTATGATTTTACAGGCCCTGGCCGCGGGGGTAGTGGCAGTGGCTATTTTCTGGCGTAACCTTCTTGGTAAGGCCAAGCAACTGTTCGGGGGAACCGGAACAACGAAAGAGCAAAACGAAGAGCGGGGCGGCCCCGGAGATTCATGACGTCTAATATTGGCCATTGATAAAACCGGCTTGGTTATGGAAGAAATTCGGTGACGCCATTCTTTTTATATACAACTGTGAAAAGATTACAAAAGAACGGGAGAACGGCTGTTGAGTGACAATTCTGAAAATTTTGATTTCAAAGCTTATCCGGATAAATTGAATCTCGGGTGCGGACTCGATCATAGGGATGGGTATTTGAATGTTGACCTTCAGTCATGGCACAATCCAGACCTTACGGCCGATATATTGAATCTTGATATGCTGCCTTCCGGTCATTATGTTGAAATAATCGCTCAGGATGTTTTGGAGCATCTGCAGCGGGATCAAACTGAAATTGCCCTGAGAGAATGGAACCGGCTTCTGGCATTAAACGGCATACTGCTGCTGCGTGTCCCGGATTTGCTGGGCGTGGCCAGATTGTTTCAGCGTCAGGAATATAAATCCATAGAAAATCAGAAAATTTTAATACAATGTCTGTATGGCACCCAGGCCTATACCGGCGATTTCCATCTGACCAGCTTCACCCCGGACCTGATGAATTACTATTTAAACATGGCCGGTTTTGAAATATGTGAGATGTGCTGTAAAGATGAATGGCTTTTGGATATCAGGGCAAGGAAAGTTTCCGAAGATTCTTCCGTCGGCGTGATTTCTCCGGGTTCCAGGATTAAGAGAGGCGACTGTTTGAATATCGGCCGTTCGGGACAGTTCGCGCAGCAGATCTTAACCGAAGGCTGGGCGGGCCTGGAAAGCTGGGGAGTATGGTCATGCGGAAATTTTGCCGCGATTTCAATTCCTGTCAGTGAGGCAATATCCCAGATAGAGATAAAGGGCCACGCAATGGTGGCTCCGAATCATCCTGAACAGAGATTAATGCTGAATATCAACGGCCTTGATCTTCCCCAGATGGTTTTAGCGCAATATGAATTGGAACAGATAACGGTTCAGTTGCCTCAATCAGTCCAGGAAGAGCTTGTAAACGGCGGTTTACTGCGTTTGAAGCTGAATCTGCCGGATGCCGTCAGTCCCTCTTCTGTCATAAGCGGAGCCGATGATGACCGTCTCTTGGCTTTGGGCCTTTCCATCATCAAATTTTTATAGGATGAAGGTTGTCGCCATGAACAATATGGTGAAAAAATTTGAAAATACCAATGTAAACCATCTTTACATTGGTATGATGTTTGCTCTCTCTCTCTCTCTCTCTCTCTCTCTCTCTCTCTCTCTCTCTCTCTCTCTCTCTCTCTCTAACTAATTATATATTTCCATTTGAAGGTTCAATTAAGCTTTCCCAAAAGATCCGGGAAGGCTTTTATATTTATATCGTTATGCCGTCTTTCAGCGAAACTGTTCTTTGGCGCATGGTGTTTCCGTCATATGGAGATATATAA